>NZ_JBIVJP010000005.1:405945-426948 GCF_044750285.1 Streptomyces sp. NPDC088812
GGCCCGCCGTCCCGCGGCGTTGGGCCCGCCGTCCCGCGGCGTTCGGCCCCCGTCCCGCGGCGTTGGGCCCGCCGTCCCACGCCGACCGGCCCCCGTCCCACGCCGACCGGCCTCCGTCCCGCGGCGATCGGTCCTCGGCCTGCGCCGGATCGGCCCGCCGTCCTACGCCGATCGGTCCCCGTTCCGTGCGCGGCGGGCCCGCTCTCCGGCTTCGGGCTCCGCACGGGCCGTTCCCTGGCCGGACCGCTCCCGGGGGCCGCTCCCGGCGGCGGACGCGTGCCCAGGGGCGTCGCCGGTCCACGTTCCGCTCCCTGGTCATAAACTTGTGCGCTGCCCCGTACCCCGTCCGAGAGGCCCGTGCCCACCCATGAAGCTCGTCTTCGCCGGTACCCCCGAGGTCGCCGTCCCCGCTCTGGACGCCCTGATCGCCTCCGGGCGGCACGAAGTGGCCGCCGTCGTCACGCGGCCCGACGCTCCCGCGGGGCGGGGGCGCCGGCTGGTCGCGTCCCCCGTGGCGCAGCGCGCCGAGGAGGCCGGTATCGAGGTGCTGAAGCCGGCCCGGCCGCGGGAGCCGGAGTTCCTGGAGCGGCTGCGGGAGATCGCCCCCGACTGCTGCCCCGTCGTCGCCTACGGCGCCCTGCTGCCCAGGCCGGCCCTCGACATCCCGGCCCACGGCTGGGTCAACCTGCACTTCTCGCTGCTGCCCGCCTGGCGGGGGGCCGCGCCCGTGCAGCACGCCGTCATGGCGGGGGACGGGATCACCGGCGCCTCCACCTTCCTCATCGAGGAGGGGCTGGACTCCGGGCCCGTCTACGGGACGGTGACGGAGGAGGTCCGTCCCACCGACACCAGCGGGGACCTGCTGACCCGGCTGGCGTTCGCGGGCGCCGGGCTGCTCGCCGCCACCATGGACGGCATCGAGGACGGCACGCTGAAGGCCGTACCGCAGCCGGCCGACGGCGTCACCCTCGCCCCGAAGATCACCGTCGAGGACGCGCGGGTCGACTGGAGCGCCCCGGCGCTGCGCGTGGACCGGGTGGTGCGCGGCTGCACGCCCGCCCCCGGCGCCTGGACCACCTTCCGGGGCGAGCGGCTGAAGCTGGTCCAGGTGCGGCCGTCGCCGGGGCGCGACGACCTCGCCCCCGGCGCGCTCGCCGTCGGCAAGAACAGCGTCCACGTCGGCACCGGGTCGTACGCCGTCGAGCTGCTGTGGGTGCAGGCACAGGGCAAGAAGCCGATGCGGGCGGCGGACTGGGCCCGCGGGGTGCGCATCGCGGACGGCGAGCGCGTCGGGGCGTGACGCTCCCGCACGGCTCCCGGCCCGCCCCACGTAGGCTGAGAGCGTCGTCCTTCCTGCAATCCGGAGCACCTTTTTCGTGAGCGATCAGCCCCGCCGTCCCCGTTCCCGCCCCGCCGGCAAGCCCTACCGGCGGCCCCAGAAGGACCCCGTCCGCATCCTTGCCTTCGAGGCGCTGCGGGCCGTGGACGAGCGGGACGCGTACGCCAACCTCGTGCTGCCGCCGCTGCTGCGCAAGGCGCGCGAACGCGGGGACTTCGACGGGCGGGACGCCGCGCTCGCCACCGAGCTGGTGTACGGGACGCTGCGGCGGCAGGGGACGTACGACGCGATCATCGCCGCCTGCGTCGACCGCCCCCTGCGGGAGGTCGACCCGCCGGTCCTCGACGTGCTCGGACTCGGCGCGCACCAGTTGCTCGGGACGCGGATCCCGAGCCACGCCGCCGTCTCCGCCACCGTCGAGCTGGCGCGGGTGGTGCTCGGCGACGGGCGGGCCAAGTTCGTCAACGCCGTGCTGCGCAAGATCGCCCAGCGCGACTTCGACGCGTGGGTCGAGCAGGTCGCCCCGCCCTACGACGACGATCCCGAGGACCACCTCGCCGTCGTCCACTCCCACCCGCGCTGGGTCGTCTCCGCGCTGTGGGACTCCCTCGGCGGCGGGCGGGCCGGCATCGAGGATCTGCTGGAGGCCGACAACGAGCGGCCCGAGGTGACGCTGGTCGCCCGGCCGGGCCGGGCCACGGTCGACGAGCTGCTGCGCGAGGAGGCCGCCGAACCGGGGCGCTGGTCGCCGTACGCGGTACGGCTCACCGAGGGCGGCGAGCCGGGCGCCGTCGACGCCGTACGGGAGGGCCGCGCGGGCGTGCAGGACGAGGGGAGCCAGCTCGTGGCGCTCGCGCTCGCCCACGCGCCGCTCGACGGACCCGACGAACGGTGGCTCGACGGCTGTGCGGGTCCCGGGGGCAAGGCCGCGCTGCTGGCGGCCCTCGCGGCCGAGCGGGGCGCCGTGCTGCTCGCCTCCGAGAAGCAGCCGCACCGGGCGGGGCTCGTGGCCCGCGCCCTCGACGGCAATCCGGGGCCGTACCAGGTGATCGCCGCGGACGGGACGCGCCCGCCGTGGCGTCCGGGGGTCTTCGACCGGGTGCTGGTGGACGTGCCCTGCACCGGGCTCGGCGCCCTGCGGCGGCGGCCCGAGGCGCGGTGGCGGCGCCGGCCGGAGGACCTCGACGGCTTCGCGCCGCTCCAGCGCGGGCTGCTGCGGACCGCGCTGGAGTCCGTACGGGTCGGGGGCGTCGTCGGGTACGCCACCTGCTCGCCCCACCTGGCGGAGACCCGGGCCGTGGTCTCCGACCTGCTCAAGCAGCACCCGGAGACCGAGCTGATCGACGCCCGGCCGCTGCTGCCGGGCGTGCCGGCGCTGGGCGACGGCCCCGACGTCCAGCTGTGGCCGCATCTGCACGGAACCGACGCGATGTACCTGGCGCTGCTGCGCCGCACCGGCTGACGCCCCCTCCGGCCGACGTCCGCACGGGCCCCGGAACGAGCGCCGCCCTCCACCCGCCTCACCGAGAACCGCCTCGGCCCGGGACGGGATGCGGGCTGCCGCCACAGCACGGGGCACGGCGTACCCGCCAAGGGGCGCGGGGAACTGCGCGAGCAGCCCCGGACGGCCCGCGCTGTTGGCACGACGGCCTCGGCCCGGGACGGGATGCGGGGCGCCGCCACAGCACGGGGCACGGCGTACCCGCCAAGGGGCGCGGGGAACTGCGCGAGCAGCCCCGGACGGCCCGCGCTGTTGGCACGACGGCCTCGGCCCGGGACGGGATGCGGGGCGCCGCCACAGCACGGGGCACGGCGTACCCGCCAAGGGGCGCGGGGAACTGCGCGAGCAGCCCCGGACGGCCCGCGCTGTCCGAACGGCTCTCCGCCCCGGGGACCGATGCCGCCCACCCCCGGAGGGCATGGCAGGCTTGGGGCATGGCCGCGCAGATCAACCCCAGCATCCTGTCCGCCGACTTCGCCCGCCTCGCGGACGAGGCCCGGGCGGTGGAGGGAGCCGACTGGCTCCACGTCGACGTCATGGACAACCATTTCGTCCCGAACCTCACGCTCGGCGTACCGGTCGTAGAGTCACTGGCCCGCGCGACGGACACCCCGCTGGACTGCCATCTGATGATCGAGGCTCCCGATCGGTGGGCCCCGCAGTACGTCGAGGCGGGTGCCTCGTCCGTGACCTTCCACGTCGAGGCGGCCGCCGCGCCCGTGCGACTCGCCCGCGAGATCCGGGCGAAGGGCGCCCGCGCCTCCATGGCGCTCAGGCCCGCGACGCCCATCGAGCCGTACGAGGACCTGCTGCCCGAGCTCGACATGCTGCTGATCATGACGGTCGAACCGGGTTTCGGGGGCCAGGCGTTCCTCGACATCATGCTGCCGAAGATCCGCCGCACCCGCGAGCTGATCAGCAAGCACGGCCTCCAGCTGTGGCTCCAGGTCGACGGCGGCGTCTCGGCCTCGACGATCGAGCAGTGCGCCGACGCGGGCGCGGACGTCTTCGTGGCCGGGTCCGCGGTGTACGGCGCCGAGGACCCGGCGGAAGCGGTCCGTGCCCTGCGCGCACAGGCGGAAGCGGCCACCGCCAAGGCCTCGTGGGCATGCGACCACTGAGCCACAGCTACGTGAACGGCTCTCATCAGGGCTGATCGAGTCCGCCGGATCTGCAAGGATGAACGGCGAATCCAGAGTGTGAACAGCAGTGAGGAGATCGCCGTGTCGGGTATGTCGGCGGGCCGGTCAGCCATGCGGATGGGACCCGCTGAGCTGGTGCAGGCGGCGGCCATGGCCCGCCGCTTCTACCTCGAGGGCAAATCCAAGATCCAGATCGCCGAGGAGTTCGGCGTCAGCCGCTTCAAGGTGGCCAGGGTCCTGGAAACCGCTCTCGAACGGGATCTCGTACGCATCGAGATCCGCGTGCCGGCCGAACTGGACGCCGAGCGCTCGGACGCGCTCCGCGCCCGCTACGGCCTTCGGCACGCCGTCGTGGTCGAGTCCCCGGCCGATGCCGAGGAGACGCCCGACCCCGAGAACCTGGGAGAAGTGGCCGCCGACCTGCTCGGCGAACTCGTGAACGAAGGTGATGTGCTGGGTCTGGCCTGGGGCCGTTCCACGATCCACATGGCGGCGGCGCTGGACCGGCTGCCGCCGTGCACGGTGGTGCAGCTGACGGGCGTGTACGACGCCGGGACCGCCGAGCGCGGCTCCGTCGAGGCCGTCCGCCGCGCCGCCCAGGTGTCCGGCGGCGACGCCCACCCCATCTACGCGCCGATGCTGCTGCCGGACGCGGCCACCGCGGTCGCGCTGCGGCACCAGACCGGGATCGCCCGGGCCTTCGAGTACTTCGACAAGGTCACGGTCGCCTGCGTCTCCATCGGCTCCTGGGAGCCGGGCATCTCCACGGTGCACGACATGCTCAGCGACGAGGAGCGCTCGCACTACGCCTCGCTCGGCGTCGCCGCCGAGATGTCCGCGCACCTCTTCGACGGGGACGGCCGCAGGGTCGGGCGGGACCTGGGCGAGCGGTGCATCACCGTCAAGGCCGACCAGCTCCGCCGTATCCCCGAGGTCGTGGCGATCGCGGGCGGGCAGCGGAAGGCGGCCGCGATCGACGCGGTGCTGCGGTCGGGGCTCGTCACCAGCCTGGTGACGGACACCTCGGCCGCGGACTATCTGATGACGGCCGGATCCCCGCCGAAACCGGCGCTCAACAGGGCGGACCCCGACGGGTCCTGACGGCGGGTCAGTACCGGGGGGTCAGTACCGGGGGGTCAGTACCGGGGGCGGCTGCCCTGCCGCCCCCGGACACCGGACAACACGACGCGTTCAGGCGGTGCCGAGATGACGGAACACGTGCTCACGCTGGACCTCGACGGAATCGGCGGCAAGGCGGACCTGATGGACCGCTGCGCCCGCGACCTGGAGCTGCCCGACTGGTTCCCCCGCAACTGGGACGCCCTCGCCGACAGCCTCACCGGCCTCCCGGACCGGCCCGAGTCGGGGCCGGTCCTGGTCGTCGTACGCAACTGGCGGCCGTACGCGAAGGCGCAGCCGGACGAGTGGGAGATCGCGCAGGAGGTGTTCACGTCCGCGGTGGACCAGGCGCCCGCGCTCTCCGTGGTGCTCGCCCTCGGAGGAACCTCCTAACCGTCCCTGAGCTGCTTGGACGTTCTGTCCGGGCACCGCACCGCGGTCGTCATGGGACAATGAAGTACGTGCTTTTCCCCCTGACCGACCTGTCCGGGGGCCACCTCTGACCGACTGGGATGTGCAGCACGTGCGTTTCCTCAACGACATCCAGCCCGCCTACGACCTGACGTACGACGACGTCTTCATGGTGCCGAGCCGCAGCGCGGTCGGATCGCGTCAGGGCGTGGACCTCAGCTCCCCGGACGGCACGGGCACCACCATCCCGCTGGTCGTCGCCAACATGACCGCCGTCGCCGGCCGCCGCATGGCCGAGACCGTGGCCCGGCGCGGCGGACTCGTGGTGATCCCCCAGGACATCCCGATCGACGTCGTCACCGACGTCATCTCCTGGGTCAAGAGCCGCCACCTCGTGCTGGACACCCCGATCGTGCTCGCGCCGCACCAGACCGTCGCCGACGCGCTGGCCCTGCTGCCCAAGCGGGCGCACGAAGCGGGCGTCGTGGTGGACGAGGACCACGTCCCGGTCGGCGTCGTCACCGACCGGGACCTCACCGGCGTCGACCGCTTCACCCAGCTCTCCGAGGTCATGTCCCGGGACCTGCTGCTCATCGACGCGGACATAGAACCGCGTGAGGCCTTCAACAAGCTCGACGCGGCCAACCGGCGCTACGCCCCCGCCGTCGACGCGGACGGCAGGCTGGCCGGCATCCTCACCCGCAAGGGCGCCCTGCGCGCCACGCTGTACACACCGGCCACCGACGAGCGGGGCCGGCTGCGCATCGCCGCCGCCGTCGGCATCAACGGCGACTTCGCGGCCAAGGCCAAGCTGCTGCTCGACGCGGGCGTCGACACGCTCGTCATCGACACGGCGCACGGCCACCAGGAGTCGATGATCAACGCGATCAGGCTGGTCCGCGACCTCGACCCGCGGGTCCCGATCGTCGCCGGCAACATCGTCTCCGCCGAGGGCGTCAAGGACCTGATCGACGCGGGCGCCGACATCATCAAGGTCGGCGTCGGCCCCGGCGCCATGTGCACCACCCGCATGATGACCGGCGTCGGCCGCCCCCAGTTCTCCGCCGTCCTGGAGTGCGCCGCCGAGGCGCGCAGGTACGGCAGGCACGTGTGGGCCGACGGCGGTGTCCGCCACCCGCGCGACGTCGCCATGGCCCTCGCGGCCGGCGCGTCCAACGTGATGATCGGCTCGTGGTTCGCCGGCACGTACGAGTCGCCGGGCGACCTCCAGCACGACGCGGGCGGCCGTGCCTACAAGGAGTCGTTCGGCATGGCGTCGGCGCGCGCCGTGCGCAACCGCACGTCCGAGGAGTCGGCGTACGACCGCGCCCGCAAGGGACTGTTCGAGGAGGGCATCTCCACCTCCCGCATGTTCCTCGACCCGGACCGCCCCGGCGTCGAGGACCTCGTCGACTCGATCATCGCGGGCGTCCGCTCCTCCTGCACCTACGCCGGCGCCGCCTCCCTGGAGGAGTTCGCCGAGAAGGCCATCGTCGGCGTCCAGAGCGCCGCCGGCTACGCGGAGGGCAAGCCGCTGCACGCCAGCTGGTAGCTCCCCGGGGCCGGCCGGCCGGCCCCGGGCGGTCTGAGCCGGGCCGGGCCGTCCGAGGGCCGCGGGCCCGCCGCGGCCGGTCGCGCCCACGCGGCGCAGCCCCACATCGAGCTCCACCCCGCGCCCCTCGCGGGGCGCATCCAGCCGGCCTGCAACGAACACGTGCCCCTGGCGCGATGAACGCAACAATCTTGCGTGTATGTGCAAGGTTGCTGCATTACGCCTGCGATGCCCCGGCTCGTAGGGTCATGCGCTGTACGTGGCGTGGCGGGGACCCCGCTCGGTGGGTCCCTGCGCAGGCAGGGGTGTCCCCGGTCCCCCTCGCGTCGAGAGGCAGCGACGAAGGAGTCAGCGCGTGCTCGACCAAGGCGCACCCCCGAAGGACCGCACCCAGGCCGCCCCGCCGTCCCCGGGGCTCGGCGCGCGCCTCATGCGGCGCAAGCCCGTGGAGCGCCTGGTCGCCGAGGGGGGCCAGGGCGAGGGAGGGGCCCTGAGGCGCTCCCTGGGGCTGTGGCAGCTCACCATGATCAGCATCGGCGCGACGCTCGGCACGGGCATCTTCGTCGTCCTCGGGGAGGCGGTGCCGAAGGCCGGTCCGGCCGTCACCCTCTCCTTCGTGATCGCCGGACTCACGGCGCTCTTCTCGGCCCTCTCCTACGCCGAGCTGGCCGGCACCATCCCGGTCTCCGGCTCCTCGTACTCGTACGCCTACGCGACGATGGGCGAGCTGATCGCCTGGGTGTGCGGCTGGTGCCTGGTGCTGGAGTACGGCGTGTCGGTGGCCGCCGTGGCCGTCGGCTGGGGCGAGTACCTCAACGAACTCCTCGACGGGACCGTCGGCGTCACCCTCCCGGACGCGCTGTCCGCCCCGCCCGGCGACGGAGGCGTCTTCAACCTGCCCGCGCTGATCGTCGTCCTCCTCGCGATGGCCTTCCTGCTCGGCGGGGCCCGTGAGTCCGCCCGCGCCAACACCGTCATGGTCGTCGTGAAGATCGCCGCGCTGGTGCTGTTCTGCGCGATCGGCGTCCAGGGCTTCCGCTCCGGCAACTACGAGAACTTCATGCCGCTCGGCATGGCGGGCGTCAGTGCCGCCGGGGCGACGCTCTTCTTCTCGTACATCGGCTTCGACGCCGCCTCCACCGCCGGGGAGGAGGCGAAGAACGCCCAGCGCGACCTGCCTCGCGCGATCATGCTGTCGCTCGTCATCGTGACGGCGCTGTACGTCCTCGTCGCCGCCGTCGCCGTCGGGGCGCGCCCCTGGGAGGGCTTCGCCGACTCCGAGGCCGCGCTCGCCCAGATCATGCGCGAGGTCACCGGGCAGACGTTCTGGGGCACCCTGCTGGCGTTCTGCGCCGTCATCGCCATCGCCAGCGTCGTCCTGACCGTGCTCTACGGCCAGACCCGCGTCCTGTTCGCCATGTCCCGGGACGGGCTCGTGCCCCAGGTGTTCTCCCGCGTCCACCCCCGGACCGGCACGCCCCGCGCCAACACGCTGATCGTGTCCCTGTTCTGCGGTGTCCTGGCCGCCGCCGTCCCGCTCGGCCGGCTCGCCGACGCCACCAGCATCGGCACCCTCTTCGCGTTCGCGCTGGTCAACGTGGCCGTCGTGGTGCTGCGCCGGACCCGGCCCGAGATGCCCCGCACCTTCCGCGTGCCGCTGTCGCCGGTGCTGCCCGCGCTCGGCTTCGGCTTCTGCGTGTGGATGGCGGTCAGTCTGTCCGCCGTCACCTGGGTGGTCTTCGGGGTCTGGATGGCGGTGGGCCTCGTGGTCTACTTCCTGTACGGCCACCGCCGCTCCCGACTCGCCCCGTCCGAAGTGAAGTGAACCCCCCGCAGTGCTGAACGACCTCGACGAACGCATCGTGCACGCCCTGGCCGAGGACGCCCGCCGCTCCTACGCCGACATCGGGCAGCTCGTCGGCCTGTCCGCGCCCGCCGTCAAACGGCGGGTGGACCGGCTGCGCGCCACCGGCGCCATCACCGGGTTCACGGTGCGCGTCGACCCGGCGGCCCTCGGCTGGGAGACCGAGGGGTTCGTCGAGATCCACTGCCGCCGCAACACCTCGCCGGAGACCATCCAGCGGGGCCTGGAGCGCTACCAGGAGGTCGTCGCCGCCTCCACCGTCACCGGGGAGGCGGACGCGATCGCCCAGGTCTTCGCCGCCGACATGCGCCACTTCGAGCGGGTGCTGGAGCGGATCGCGGGGGAGCCGTTCGTCGAGCGCACGAAGTCCGTGCTGGTGCTCTCCCCGCTGCTGCGCCGCTTCTCGTCGGGCTCGCCCGCCTGAATCGCCCGCCCGCCTGATTCACCCGCCCGCCGGGACCGGCGGGCGGCGGCCTGGCGTCGCCGGATCGCCGGCCTTCGGCCCGGTGTCGCCCGAGCACAGGCTCTCCGTCCGTCAGTGCCGGAGGCCAGGCTTTCCGCCCGGCAGTGCCGGAGGCCAGGCTCTCCGTCCGGCAGCGCCTGCTCACAGGCCTTCCGCCCGGCGGCCGATCGACGACAGCAGCCGTCCGGTGAGGAGGGCGTGTGCGCCCGTGCGGATGACGAGCAGCCGGTAGAGGGCGCCGCCCGGGCCGGGGAACCTGGCCCGGGTCTCCGCCCGCAGCCGGGTGCGGCCCGCGCCGGCCTCGTCGAGGCGGAAGACCAGGGCGTACGTGGAGAAGTGGTGCCGCCCCGTCAGGACCAGCTTCCGGACCGGGGTCGCGGAGTCCACCCGGAAACCGGGCCACACCGAGCCCTCGGCCGGTGGCCGGGGACCGGACGCCGTGCGGTGCGGGCAGCCCACCAGGCGGGCGTACCCGGAGCCGAAGGCTCCGTCCAGGACGTCACCGACGGCGCGCCAGACGGCGTCGGCGTCCGCCGCGACGAGCTCCGTCCGCTCGTCGACGTACGGCAGCGCGGCGATCTCCATCGAGTCCTCGTTCCCCTGCGCGGCGGGACCTGACCCGCCTACCATCAGATCCATGACCTGGCGACATTGATACACCCGCCGTGCCTCCCGAGGGCCGCCCCGGACGCCGTACCCCCGACGTCCGAACCGCCCGCCCGGGAAGGCCTCATGACACTCTCACCCGCGCCCGTGCCCGCCACCGGCGTCCGCCGGCTGACGGCCACGCTGTACGGCTACGCGTTCCTCGACGACTTCGTGCTGCTCTACCCGGTGTACGCGCTGCTGTTCGCCGACACCGGCCTCGCGCTCTGGCAGATCTCCTCCCTCTTCGCCCTCTGGTCGATCACCGGCGTGCTGCTGGAGGTGCCCTCCGGCGTCTGGGCCGACGCCGTCTCGCGCCGGCTGCTGCTGTGGCTCGGCCCGCTGCTCACCGCCGTCGGCTTCGCCCTGTGGGTGGCCGTCCCCTCGTACGGGTCCTTCGCCCTCGGCTTCGTCCTGTGGGGCGCGGGCGGGGCGCTCGGCTCCGGTGCGCTGGAGGCGCTGGTGTACGACGAGCTGGACCGGCTCGGCGCCGCCGACCGGTACGCGCGGGTCATGGGCCGCTCCCGCGCGGCACGCCTGCTCGCCACCCTGGGCTCGGCGGGGCTCGCCGGCCCCGTCCTGGCGGCGGGCGGCCACGCGGCCGTCGGCGCGGCGAGCGTCGTGGCCTGTCTGCTGGCCGCGGCGACGGCGGCCCGGTTCCCGGAGCACCGGACGCGGCCGGGGACCGCCGCGGACGGCTGGGCGACGACCCTGCGCACCGGGTTCGCCGAAGTCCGCCGGGACCGTTCCGTCCGCGGCGCCCTCCTGCTCGTCCCCGCCGTGGCCGCCGTGTGGGGAGCGCTCGACGAGTACACGCCCCTGCTCATCCGCGACCTCGGGGTGGCGGAGGCGACGGTGCCGCACCTGGTCCTGCTGATCTGGGGCGCGGTCACGGTCGCGAGCCTGCTGACCGGACCGGCCGAACGCCTCGGCACGACCGGCCTCGCGACCCTGCTGGCGGGCGCCGCGCTCGCCCTGGCCGCGGGAGCCCTGGCCGGGAGCCCGGCCGGCATCGCCCTGGTGGGCCTCGCCTTCGGCGGCTTCCAGATCGCCGAGGTGCTCGTCGACGTCCGGCTCCAGCACCGCCTCGACGCATCCCGCCGGGCCACCCTCACCTCCCTCGCGAGCCTGGGCACCGAACTGGTCACGGTCGCCACGTTCGGCGCGTACGCGGTGCTCGGTGCACGAGCCGCCCACAGCACGGTCTTCGCGGTGCTGGCGGTGCCCTACCTCGTGACGGAACTGGCCCTGCGCGGCCGCCGCTGAGCCCGTGCAACGAATCGCCGCCGGCCCGCCGCCGCACGCAACGAACCGCTCACCGGAGCGCAACGGCTGCTCCTTGTCCGCCCTGGTCAGGCGCCCGTAGCGTCTACCTGGCCCCCGACCCCCTCCGTACCGGTGAGGAATCACGCATGCGCACCGCCCTGCTCCAGAGCTCCGGCCGCCCCGGCTCGGTCGCCGGGAACCTCCAGGTTCTCGACGAGGCCGCGGGCCGGGCCGCCGCCGCGGGCGCCGGGCTGCTCGTCGCGCCGGAGATGTTCCTCACCGGGTACGCGATCGGCGACGACATCGCCCGCCTCGCCGAGCCCGCCGACGGCGACTCCGCCGACGCGGTCGCGGCCATCGCGTCCCGGCACGGGCTGGCGCTCGCCTACGGCTACCCCGAGCGGGACGGCGAGGCGGTCCACAACGCCGTCCAGCTGATCTCCGCCGACGGCACCCGCCTGGCCGGCTACCGCAAGACCCACCTCTTCGGCTGCTTCGAACGCGACCACTTCACGCCCGGCGGGCAGCCGGTCGTCCAGGCCGAGCTGAACGGCCTCACCGTCGGCCTGGTGATCTGCTACGACGTCGAGTTCCCGGAGAACGTCCGCGCCCACGCCCTGGCCGGCACGGACCTGCTGGTGGTGCCGACGGCGCAGATGCACCCCTTCCAGTTCGTCGCCGAGTCGGTGATCCCGGTGCGCGCCTTCGAGAACCAGATGTACGTCGCGTACGTCAACCGGGTCGGCCCGGAAGGCGAGTTCGAGTTCGTCGGGCTCTCCACCCTGGCCGGCCCCGACGGGGTCGCCCGTGCCCGCGCCGGACGCGGTGAGGAACTGCTCCTCGCCGACGCCGACCCCGTGTTCCTCGCCGCCTCCCGCGAGGCGAACCCGTACCTCCTGGACCGCCGCCCCGGCCTCTACGGGTCCCTGGTCCGAACCCCCTGATCTTCCCCTGATCTCCCCCTGATCTTTCTGTGCCTCTTCCCGTGCCGCAAGGAGTCCGTACCCCCATGACGTCCACCGTGCCCAACGCCGTAGAGCACGCCGACGAGCAGCAGCCGCCGATCACCATGTTCGGCCCGGACTTCCCGTACGCCTACGACGACTTCCTCGCCCACCCGGCCGGGCTCGGCCAGGTGCCGGCGACCGAGCACGGCACCGAGGTGGCGGTCGTCGGCGGCGGTTTGTCCGGGATCGTGGCCGCGTACGAGCTGATGAAGATGGGCCTGCGGCCCGTGGTCTACGAGGCCGACCGGATCGGCGGCCGGCTGCGGACCGTCGGCTTCGAGGGCTGCGACCCGTCCCTGACCGCCGAGATGGGCGCCATGCGCTTCCCGCCGTCGTCCACGGCGCTCCAGCACTACATCGACCTGGTGGGCCTTCAGACCCGGCCCTTCCCCAACCCGCTCGCCGAGGCGACTCCGTCGACCGTCGTCGACCTCAAGGGCGAGACCCACTACGCCGAGACGCCCGACGACCTCCCGCAGGTCTACCGAGACGTCGCCGACGCCTGGAACCGGTGCCTCGAAGAGGGCGCCGACTTCTCCGACATGAACCGTGCCCTGCGCGAGCGGGACGTGCCGCGCATCCGGGAGATCTGGGCGAGGCTCGTCGAGAAGCTCGACAACCAGACCTTCTACGGCTTCCTCTGCGACTCCGAGGCCTTCGGCTCCTTCCGCCACCGCGAGATCTTCGGCCAGGTCGGCTTCGGCACGGGCGGCTGGGACACCGACTTCCCCAACTCAATCCTGGAGATCCTGCGGGTCGTCTACACCGAGGCCGACGACCACCACCGCGGCATCGTCGGCGGCTCCCAGCAGCTTCCGCTGCGCCTGTGGGAGCGCGAGCCGGAGAAGATCGTGCACTGGCCGTACGGCACCTCGCTGGCCGCGCTGCACGAGGGCGGCGAGCCCCGCCCGGCGGTGACCCGGCTGCACCGCACCGCGGGCAACGGGATCACGGTGACCGACGCGAACGGCGACATCCGCACCTACCGGGCGGCCGTCTTCACCGCCCAGTCGTGGATGCTGCTGTCGAAGATCGCCTGCGACGACTCGCTCTTCCCGATCGACCACTGGACCGCGATCGAGCGGACCCACTACATGGAGAGCTCCAAGCTCTTCGTGCCGGTGGACCGGCCGTTCTGGCGGGACGAGGCGGTCGACGACAGGGGGAACCCGACCGGGCGTGACGTGATGTCGATGACGCTCACCGACCGTATGACCCGCGGCACCTACCTGCTCGACGACGGTCCCGACAAGCCGGCCGTGATCTGCCTGTCGTACACCTGGTGCGACGACAGCCTCAAGTGGCTGCCGCTGTCCGCGAACGAGCGGATGGAGGTCATGCTGAAGTCGCTCGGCGAGATCTACCCGAACGTCGACATCAGGAAGCACGTCATCGGCAACCCGGTGACGGTCTCCTGGGAGAACGAGCCCTACTTCATGGGGGCGTTCAAGGCCAACCTGCCCGGCCACTACCGCTACCAGCGGCGCCTGTTCACCCACTTCATGCAGGACCGGCTGCCCGAGGACAAGCGGGGCGTCTTCCTCGCCGGCGACGACATCTCCTGGACGGCCGGCTGGGCCGAGGGCGCCGTGCAGACCGCGCTGAACGCCGTCTGGGGGGTCATGCACCACTTCGGCGGATCGACCGACGCGGCCAACCCGGGCCCCGGCGACGTGTTCGACGAGATCGCGCCGGTGGAACTGCCGGAGGACTGACGGCGGTCACTCCGGCCGGGCGGGCAGCGGTGTCAGCAGCATGCGGCCCGCGAAACCGACCGCCGCGTCGAGGCGGTCGGTGAACTCCTCGGCGAGGTCCGGGAGCCGGCGCAGGGCCCACAGGGCGCGGGCCGCGGACCAGGTTGCGTCGCGGGCGCGCTCCAGGCTCCAGGCGCCGAGGAGGTGGGTGAGCGGGTCCGCGATCTGGAGCAGGTCGGGGCCCGGCATCAGCTCTTCGCGGATGCGTTCCTCCAGCGCGACGAGGAGATCGCCCACACGGTCGAACTCGTCCTCCAGGTCGGCCGGTTCGCAGCCGAGGCTACGACAGGCGTCCACGACGGCGAGCGCGAGGTCGTGGCCGATGTGCGCGTTGATGCCCGCGAGCGCGAACTGCAGCGGCCGTACGCCGGGATGGCGGCGGAGCTGGAACAGCGGGCGCCAGCAGGCCGGCGGACGACGGTCACCGGCGGCCGCGTCCACGGCCGTGAGGTAGCGCTCCGCGAAGCGGACGTCCAGCGTGATCGCGGCCCGCGCGTCCGGGAACCGGCCCGCCTCGATCCGCCGGCCGACCTCCTCCGTGACGGCGAGGTAGACGCGGTTGAAGACCGCGATCCCGTCCCGGGCCGGCAGGCCGGCGTCGAGGGCGCGCATCCGGCGGAGCACCCCGCCGAGGGCGGCGCCGGGAGTGTCCAGGGGTGGGGCGAACTGTTCCGAGTGCGGCATGGGGGAAGGGTGGCAGCCCTAGGCTGGCCCGCGGGCCGACGGCACCGGTGCTTCCCCGGAACGGGGGAACGGGGCCGTCGCGCGGGAGGGGGAACAGCACGTGCGGCACTCGCGCGACGGGAAGACCGTCCGGCGGGGCGCCATGGTGGCCGTCGCCTCGGCGGTGGTCGCCCTGGCCACGGCGGCCGGGATGGTCACGGCGCTGGGCGACGCCGGTGACGGGGGCGACGGACGGGACGCCGACCGGGCCCGGCCCCGGGCCGCCGCCCGCGCCTCGGCCCCGCCACCGGCGTCGTCCTCGCCGGTGTCCTCGCCCACCGTGTCCCGCTCCGCCTCGCCGTCCGCGCGGGCGCGGACCCCGGCCCCGGCGGTACGGACGACGGCGCCCTCGGCCGCCGAGGGCGGGCAGCGGCGGACCGCCGGCCTGTACGTCCACCCGGACTCCCAGGTCCGGGACTGGCTCCGCGCCCACCCCGGTGACGCGCGCCGGACCGTCATCGAGTCCCGCGTCGCGAGCCGGCCGGCCGCAGTGTGGTTCGCCGACTACGCGCCCGCGACGATCACCTCCCGGGTCCGTGCGGTCACCTCGGGGGCGGCCGCCCGGGGCCGGGTGCCGGTCCTGGTGCCGTACGCGATCCCGGACCGCGACTGCGGCGGGGCCTCCGGCGGAGGGGCGCCCGACCTCGACGCCTACGGCGCCTGGATCGACCGGTTCGCCGCCGGGCTCGGCTCGGGGGAGGTCGTGGTGGTCCTGGAGCCCGACTCGATCGCCCAGACCGACTGCCTCTCCGAGGGGCGGCGGGCCGCCCGGTTCGCCGCGCTGGCCCGGGCCGGCCGCGTCCTGAAGGCGGCGAACCCGAGGACGCGCGTCTACTACGACGCCGGCCACTCGCACTGGCACGCCCCCGCGCACCAGGCCGCCCTGCTGCACCGGGCCGGAGCCGGCTCCGCCGCCTCGGCGGGGATCTTCAGCAACGTCTCCAACTTCCGCGCCACGGCCGACGAGATCGCCTACGACCGGCGGGTCCTCGACGCGCTCCGCGCCCTGGGCGGGCGCGGGGACCTGGGCGCCGTGGTCGACACCAGCCGCAACGGCAACGGCCCGCCCGCCGACGGCCAGTGGTGCGACCCCGACGGCCGCAGGATCGGGCGGGCCCCCACCCTCGCCACCGGCGAGGCCCGCGTCGACGCCTACCTGTGGGTGAAGCTCCCCGGCGAGTCCGACGGCTGCAAGGGGGCGCCGGGCACCTTCAGCCCGTCGTACGCCTACGAACTCGCCCGTTGACCGCCCGGTCAGGCGTGCGGCCGGTCCTGCGGCCGGTCCTCCGTGTCGTACGACGACGTGCCCTCGTCCAGCAGGGGCTCCTGCGGCTTGAGATGAGCGGGGGCGAAGGCGCGCAGGGAGTGGTAGCCGGTGATGACGACGAGGGTGCCGAGGGCGATGCCGCTGAGGGAGAAGGTGTCGGTGAACTCCATGGTGACGTTGCCGACGCCGATGATGATGCCCGCGGCGGCGGGGACCAGGTTGAGCGGGTTGCGCAGGTCGACCCCCGCGGTGATCCAGATCTGCGCGCCGAGCAGGCCGATCATGCCGTACAGGATGACGGTGATGCCGCCGAGGACCCCGCCGGGGATCGCGGCCACCACCGCGCCGAACTTGGGGCACACGCCGAACAGCAGCGCGAAGCCGGCGGCGGCCCAGTAGGCGGCGGTGGAGTAGACCCGGGTCGCGGCCATCACGCCGATGTTCTCGGAGTACGTGGTGTTGGGCGGGCCGCCGACCGCGGTGGACAGCACCGAGCCGACGCCGTCGGCCGCGATCGCCGTGCCCAGCTTGTCGTCGAGCCGCTTGCCGGTCATCTCGCCGACCGCCTTGACGTGTCCCGCGTTCTCCGCGACCAGGGCGATGACGACCGGGAGCGCGACCAGGATCGCCGACCACTCGAAGGACGGGCCGTGGAAGGAGGGCAGGCCGATCCAGTCGGCCCGGCCGACGCCGGAGAGGTCGAGCCGCCAGTGGTCGGTGATCCTGCCGCTCGCGTCCGCGGAGTGGATCCGGCCGAACACCTGGTCGAACAGCCAGGAGATGCCGTAGCCGAAGACCAGACCCAGGAAGATCGCGACACGGGACCAGAAACCGCGCAGGCAGACCACGGCCAGACCGGTGAACAGCATGACCAGCAGGGCCGTCCACTGGTCCTGCGGCCAGTAGGTGCTGGCGGTGACCGGGGCGAGGTTGAAGCCGATCAGCATCACGACCGCGCCCGTCACGATCGGTGGCATCGCGGCGTGGATGATCCGCGCGCCGAAGCGCTGCACGGCCAGCCCCACCAGGAACAGGGCCACTCCGACGACGAGGACCGCGCCGGTGACGGTGGCGCTCGTGCCGCCCTGCGCGCGGATGACCGCGGCGACGCCCACGAAGGACAGGGAGCAGCCGAGGTAGCTGGGCACCCGGCCGCGGGTGGCGAGGAGGAAGATGACGGTCGCGACGCCCGACATCATGATCGCCAGGTTGGGGTCGAGGCCCATCAGGACGGGGGCGACGAAACTCGCCCCGAACATGGCCACCACGTGCTGTGCGCCGAGTCCGACCGTACGGGGCCAGGAGAGCCGTTCGTCGGGGCGGACGACCGCGCCGGGCGCCGGCGTGCGTCCGTCGCCGTGCAGTTTCCAGCGGACGCCAAGATCCATGGTGCGGTTTCGCTTTCGTTCGTATGGTGCGGGTGCGCGGCCATTGTCGCGTGAAAACGGAGGGTGAGCGGCCGCTTAGGATGGGGGCGGTTGTCCCGTACACCCATCCTTCCCCGCCGTCCCGCACCTCAGGAGCCCCACCCGTGACCGCCGAAGCCCCGACCGCCCCCGCCCTGTCGTACGGCCGGATGGTCCCCGTCACCGTCCACTTCGACGACCTGGACGCGCTCGGACTGCTGCACAACGCCCGCTACCCGCTGCTGGTCGAGCGTGCCTGGACCGAGCTGTGGCAGGGCCACGGGGTGCGCTTCGAGGGCGACTGGGCCGCGGCCGGGGACGCCTGCAACGCGGTCAAGGAACTGCGCGTCACCTACGAGGCCCCGGTGACCCGGCCGGGCGCGTACGCCGTCCACCTGTGGCTGGAACGGCTCGGCACGACCGGTCTGACCTACGGCTTCCGGTTCTGCTCGCCCGACGGCGCGGTGACGTACGCCCACGGCACCCGGGTCCTCGTCCGGCTGGACGCGGCGACCATGCGGCCGGCGCCGTGGAGCGCGACGCTCAGGGACGCGGGCCGGGAACTGCTGCGTCCGGCCGGCTGACCCGCGGCCGGTCGCGCCCGCCCGCGCGCAGGACCGTGGCGAAGGCCACCAGTCCGGCGGCCAGCGTCGTCACCAGCAGGAACGACACCGTCAGACTGGTCGCCTGCGCCAGACCGCCGATGGCGCTCGGCGCGATCAGTCCCGAGGTGTAGGTGATCGTGGCGACGCCCGCGATGGCCTGACTCGGATGGGGGCCGCTGCGGCCCGCCGCCGCGAAGCAGAGCGGGACGACGACGGCGATCCCCAGGCCCATGAGCGCGAACCCGCCGATCGCGACGGCGGGACCGTCCGCCAGGACGATGAGCAGACCTCCGGCGACGCCGAGGACGCCGCCGGCGCGGACCGTCCGCACGGCCCCGTACCGGTCCACGACCCGGTCGCCGGCGATCCGCGCGAGCGCCATGGTGAGCGTGAAGCCCGTCGTGCACGCGGCGGCGACCCCGGCCGAGGAGCCGAGCCGGTCGCGCAGGTAGACCGCCGACCAGTCCAGGCTCGCGCCCTCCGCGAACACCGCGCAGAAGCCCACGGCGCCGATGAGCAGCGCCGACCTCGGCGGCAGGGCGAACCGCGGCGGCGGCTCCTCGTCCTCGGCGGGCTGGAGGTCGAGCACCCAGCCGCACGCCGCCACCCCCACCGCGGTCAGCACCGCCGCCGCCAGCAGGTGGTGCAGGCGGGCGTCCGAGCCGAGGTGCGCGGCGAGCGTCCCGCCGGCCGAGCCGAGCAGGGCGCCCGCGCTCCACATGCCGTGCAGGCCGGACATGATCGACCGGCCGAGTCGGTCCTCGACCTCCACGCCGAGCGCGTTCATCGCCACGTCCGCCATGCCCGCCGTCGCGCCGTAGGTGAACAGGGCCAGGCACAGGGTCGCCAGGTTCGGGGCGAGGGACGGCAGGACCAGGGACAGCGTCCACAGGGCGATCAGTCCGCGCAGCGCGCTGCGGGCGCCGAACCGGTGGCTGAGGCGGCCGGCGAGCGGCATCGCGACCGACGCGCCGAGCGCGGGGAAGGCGAGCGCGAGGCCGAGCTGACCGGCGCTGACCGAGGCGTGGTCCTGGATCCACGGCACCCGGGTGGCGAACGAGCCGGTGACCGCGCCGTGCACGGTGAACACGGCGGCCACGGCGTACCGGGCCCGCCTCACCTCGGGTCGGCCCTTCACGTCGCTCATCCTCCACCCTCCCTGATTCCACTCCGGAGCCGTAAACTATCAGGAAGCCTGCCTGATAAATAGTGGGGTCGTCCGGGCGTGACGTCCCGGCGCCCCGTGGGAGGATTCGCCGCATGCCCGCATCCCCGAGCACCGCCCGGGCCATCAACGACCGGCTCGCCCTGCGGTTGATGCAGGAGCAGGGCCCGCTGACGGCAGGGCAGCTCAAGCAGCTCACCGGCCTGTCCCGGCCCACCGTCGCCGACCTCGTTGAACGCCTCACCGCCTCCGGCCTGATCGAGGTCGTCGGCGAGGCCGGCGAACAGCGCCGCGGCCCGAACGCCAGGCTCTACGGCATCGTCGCCGACCGCGCCCACCTCGCCGCCCTGGACGTGCGCACGGAGGGCGTCGCCGTCCTCGTGTCCGACCTGGTCGGCCGGGTGCGTGCCGAGGCGTCCGTGCCGATCGGCGGCGACACCGGCACCGGTCCCGCCGTGGAACAGGCGGTGACGCTGGTCGAGCGGGCGGTCAAGGAGGCCGGAGCCGACCGGCTGCACACCGTCGGCATCGGCGCGCCCGGCCTGATCGACCCCGCCGGCGGCGAACTGCGCGACTCCGGCGGCCTGCCCGCCTGGCACCGCCGCCTGGTCGCCGCCCTCCAGGAACGGCTGCCCGGGGCCCGCGTCAGCATCGAGAACGAGACCAATCTCGCCGCCCTCGCCGAACAGCGCGAGGGCGCCGCCCGCGACCGCGACACCTTCGCCCTGCTCTGGCTCGGCCACGGCACGGGCGGCGCCGTCGTCCTCGACGGCACCCTGCGCCGGGGCGCCTCCGGCGGCACCGGGGAGATCGGCTTCCTCCCGGTACCCGGCACGGGCGGCCTGCCCTCGGCGACGGACAGCGAGGGCGGCTTCCACTCCCTGGCCGGATCGGCGGCGATCGTCGCGCTGGCGGGGGAGCACGGACTGGGCGCGCGGCCCGAGGGGAGCGAACCGGCGGGGGCCGCGGCGGTACGGGCCGCGGTACGGGCGGTGGGCGAGGCCCACGGCGGGGCGGACCCGGCGTACGCCCGTGCGGGGGCTCGCGGGGACGGCGGGTGCCCCGCTCCGCTCCCCGCGGCCGTGCGGCAGGAGGCGTCCGCCCGTGAGGCCGCCCGCTTCCTCGACGCGCTCGCCGACCGCCTGGCCCTGGGAGCCGCCTGTGTCGTCGCCGTCCTCGACCCCGGCTGCGTCGTCCTCGGAGGCGAGATCGGACAGGCCGGCGGGCAGGCACTCGCGAGCCGGGTGGCGGAACGGCTGCGGCGGATGACCCCGCTGCCGACCGAGGTGCGGCCGAGCGGCCTGGGCGGGGGCGCGGTGCTCCGCGGGGCGCTCCTCACGGCCAGGCAGTCCGCGCAGGAGGAATTGTTCGGCACGCCGTGAGGGGGCGAGGTCGTGGTCGGGGGGCGAGCCGTCGGAGGCGCCCCCGACGTCCGGCCGGGGCGATTTGGAGGGGATCGGGCGGGGCGATCCGTACGGGGCCGGGCGGGGTGATCCGTACGGGGCCGGGCGGGGCGATCCGTACGGGGCCGGGCGGGGCGATCCGTACGGGATCGATCCCCTAGGGCGCTTCTGACGGATCTCCGCGGCGTCGCGACGCCCGGCACGCCACCTCACCGCACGGCGCGAAGGGCCAGGTGGCTCCGCCACACTTCTCCCACGGAGATCCGTCAGAAGCGCCCTAGTGACCTGAGTCGGAGATTCGTCGGCAGTAGGCGGCGACTTTGTCGAGGATCTCGTCGGCGGTCTTCGTCCAGACGAACGGCCTGGGGCGC
>NZ_JBIVJP010000006.1:0-255400 GCF_044750285.1 Streptomyces sp. NPDC088812
GTTGATAGGCCGGATCTGGAAGCACGGTAACGTGTGGAGGTGACCGGTACTAATAGGCCGAGGGCTTGTCCTCAGTTGCTCGCGTCCACTGTGTTGGTTCTGAAACCACGAACAGCCCCACGTTGTCACAGGCGTGGTGCGGCTGACAGTTTCATAGTGTTTCGGTGGTTATAGCGTGAGGGAAACGCCCGGTTACATTCCGAACCCGGAAGCTAAGCCTTTCAGCGCCGATGGTACTGCAGGGGGGACCCTGTGGGAGAGTAGGACGCCGCCGAACAATTTTTGAGAAATCCCCCGTGCCGGACGGCACGGGGGATTTCTGCGTTTAGGGTCGAGAACATGGACTACGACCTGGTCATCTTCGACAACGACGGTGTGCTCGTCGACAGCGAACCCATTTCCAACCGGCTGCTCGCCGCCTATCTGACCGAGCTGGGGCACCCCACGACGTACGAGGAATCGATCCGGGACTACATGGGGTCCGCGATGCACCGGATCCATGAGCTGGTCCTGGAGCGGACCGGGCAGCGGCTGCCGGCGGACTTCGACGACGTCTTCCACGCCCGGGTCTTCGCCGCGTTCGAGCAGGAACTGGTCGCCGTCGACGGGGCCGCCGCCGTCCTGGAGAAACTGGCCGCCAACGGGGTGCCGTACTGTGTGGCGTCCTCCGGCAGCCATGAACGCATTCGGGTGGGCCACCGGACGACCGGGCTCGACCGGTGGTTCGACGAGGGACGGATCTTCAGCTCGCAGGACGTGGGCCGGGGCAAGCCGGCCCCGGACCTGTTCCTGTACGCGGCCGAGCGGATGGGAGTCGCACCGCGGCGCTGCGTCGTCGTGGAGGACTCACCACTCGGCGTGCAGGCGGCCGTCGCGGCCGGGATGGACGTGTACGGGTTCACCGCCATGACACCGGCGGACAAGCTGGCCGGAGCCGACCGCCTCTTCTCCGACATGGCCGAGCTGGCCGACCTGCTCGCCTGACCCCTGCAACTCGCCCGACCCCCGCCCCACGACCCCCGGAAGGTGAAGGAAATTCACCTTCTACTGGATCTATCCACCCGTACGCCGGAGCCCTACGCTCGCCGCCATGACGGAAGTGCTGCGGCGCGGTAGGGCCTCGCTGGCGTTCGGGTTCTTCGCGCAGGGCGTCGCCTTTGCCCTGCTCGTGACCCGGATCCCGGCCATCCAGGACCGGTACGGGGTGTCGGACGCGCTGCTGCCCCTCTTCCTCGCCGCCGTGCCCGTCCTCGCCGGTGTCGGCAGCGTGGCCACCGAACAACTGGTGAAGCGCATACCGGCGCGTTCGCTGCTGCGCTGGTCCCAGCCGGTCGTACTCCTGGCGCTGCTCGGAGTCGGCGCCGGCGAGCGCATGGTCGCGCTCGGAACCGCCCTCGCGGTCTTCGGGATGGCGGTCGGGATGCTGGACGCCTCGATGAACATGCTCGGGGTGAGCATGCAGCGGGCGTACGGGCGGAGCATCATGCTCGGTTTCCACGCCGCGTACAGCCTGGGTGGAATCCTGGGCGCCTCCCTGGCGTGGGCGGGGGCGCACTGGCACCTCGCGCTCTGGGTGTCGTATCTGCCGGTCGTGGCGGTGCTGTTGCCGGCCGTGCTGGTGGGGAGCCGGTGGTATGCCTACGGGGACGGCGGCACCCTCCAGGTGGCGGACGGGGCGGCGGACCGGGCCGGGAACGGGGCCGGGAACGGGGCCGGGCGGGGGGACGGTGAGGGTGTCGTCTTCAGGGCGCTGCTGCCGCTGTGCCTGGTGATGACCTTCGCGTACATCGGGGACTCGACCGTCTCCAACTGGAGTGCCAAGTACCTCCAGGACGTGCTGGGAGGGTCCGAGCAGCTGGCGACCGTGCCCTACAACGTGTACATGGTGACGACGTTGCTCGGGAGGGCCGTCGGGGACTTCGGGGTGCGGCGGTTCGGGGCGGTGGGCGTCGTGCGGGCGGGGGCACTGGTGGCCGCGGTGGGGTTCGCCGTGGTGGCGGTCGCCCCGGGGGCGTGGCTGGGGATCGGAGGGTTCACCTTGCTCGGAGTGGGGCTGTGTGTGCTGGTGCCGCAGACGTTCGCCGCGGCCGGGAGGATGTTCCCGGGCGCTTCGGACGCGGCGGTGGCGCGGCTCAACGTCTTCAACTACGTGGGTTTCCTGATCGGTTCGCCGTTGGTGGGGGCGTTGGGGGACGCGTGGAGCTACCGGGGGGCGATGGTGGTGCCGATGGTGTTGGTGCTGGTGACGTTGGTGTACGCCCGGTCGTTCGCCGCTCGGCCGGACCGATACGGTGGCGGTCATGAGCGGCCGCGCACAGCTGATGTGGGACGAGGCAGTAACGGGCTACGACTTCGGCCCGGACCATCCGATGGACCCGGTCCGGCTGGATCTGACCCGGAGGCTCGTCCACGCCCTGGAGCTCGACCGTGAGGTGACGGTCGCGTCCGCCAAGCCGGCCGGGGACTCGACGCTGCGGCTGGTGCACCGCGAGGACTACATCGCCGCGGTGAAGGCGGCCTCGCTGGACCCGGGCGCGGCGGACACCTCGTACGGGCTGGGGACGGTGGACGATCCGGCCTTCGCCGGGATGCACGAGGTGTCCTCCCTCATCGCCGGGCTGTCCGTGGGGGCGGCGGAGGCGGTGTGGCGCGGGGAGGCGCTGCACGCGGTGAACTTCGCGGGCGGCCTGCACCACGCGATGCCGGGCGGCGCGTCGGGGTTCTGCATCTACAACGACGCCTCGATGGCCATCGCGCGGCTGCTGGAGCTGGGGGCCCGGCGGGTCGCCTACGTGGACGTCGACGTACATCACGGGGACGGGGTGCAGGCGGCGTTCTGGGAGGACCCGCGGGTCCTGACGATCTCGTTGCACGAGCATCCCCGGACGCTGTTCCCGCAGACCGGGTGGCCCGAGGAGACGGGGGCGGAGCGGGCCGAGGGGTCGGCGGTGAACGTCGCCCTGCCGGCGGGGACCGGGGACGCGGGATGGCTGCGGGCGTTCCACGCCGTCGTGCCGGAACTGATCGCCGACTTCCGGCCGGACGTCCTGGTCACCCAGCACGGGGCCGACACGCACTTCGAGGACCCGCTCGCCCACCTCGCGGTGTCGCTGGACGCCCAGCGGGCCGTGCAGACGGCCTGCCACGATCTGGCGCACGCGCACGCCGGGGGGAAGTGGGTCGCGCTGGGCGGGGGTGGCTACGCCGTGGTCGACGTGGTGCCGCGGTCGTGGGCGCATCTGGTGGGCGTGGCGGCGGGGGCGCCGGTGCCGCCGGAGACGGTGATCCCCGAGGGCTGGCGGCAGGACGTCTTCGCCCGTACCAGGCAGCTGGCCCCCGCGCGGATGACCGACGGGCGGTGGCCCGTGGAGTGGGCGGACTGGGAGGCGGGGTACGACCCCGCGGACCGGCTGGACCAGGCGGTGCTGGCCACGCGGCGGGCCGCGTATCCGCTGCGGGGGCTGCTGCCGTAGCGCAGAGACGGGAGGGGAGACGGGAGGGGAGACGGGAGGCTTACGCCGACCGTGCGCTCTTCGGCCGTTCCCGGGACGCCCCCCGCCCTCCTCGCGCACCATCACCCCCGTGTGGAGTACCGCGGCCCTGAGGGCCCATCTGCTCGCTGCCGGGCTGGCCGGGGTGGTGGCCACCTCCCGGGAGGAGAGCCTGCGCAGTTACCGCCTCTTCGCCGCCCGCGATCCCCGGCTGCTGATCGGTATCGATCCCGAGAGGACCTGGGAGGTGCGGGATCTGGTCGCGTTGATGGCGGCCAAGTGCGGGGTTTCGGCCGATCCGGCGGACGTTTCGGGGCATGATGTGATCGACCCCGAGCGGACCCTGGCGGCCCTCGACGCCTTCGCGGAGCGGCTGACCGACGTCGCCCGTCGTGCCGCGCCCGTGCTCCTGGGCACCGGGCACCCGCATCGGCTGCTCGGTTTCTACGGCGGGATCGCGGACGCTTTGTCGGCGGCGGGATGTGAGGTCCTCACCCCCGCGCAGGGTCGCTGTGTCGACATAACGACCCGGTTCGGACTACGCACGTACAACCTGGACTACGTACGAGGTGTCGCGCTGGTGCGGGGTCCGGAGGGCCGGCGCCCCGGTTGTGCGACCGGCGCGCACACCCACTCGCCCCTCCCGGTTCGACTGGCGCTGGCGGCGGCCGCGGAGGCCGGCGGGCCGCTGCCGGAGCTGGTCATCGGGGATCACGGGTGGCTCTGCGGGGCAGGTCAGCTGGGGTTCGAGGCGATGGGACCGGCGGACACCGACGACCCGGCGCCGTTCGTGGGGGAGGCCGAGGGGTCGGTGTCCGTCGTCGTTCCACTTGATGACGGCGTGCGGTCCGCTTACTACCTCCCGCTGACCCGCTACGTACTCAATCGGGCGTGTCTGTCACAGTAGGCCGCCGATGGGTGCACCTCTTCCCCACTCGCATCACCCGCCCCTACATTGGGGAGTGAGCACGCAGCGACGAAGAGTCACCGGAAGGGGAAGCCGGTGGCCGTCGAGTCGAGTGCGGAAGGTTCAGGTGTGTCATGGCTGCTGACCAGAGGCCTCTGAGCGAGGTTCAGTTCCTTACCGTGGCGGAAGTCGCCTCGGTGATGCGAGTGTCCAAGATGACCGTGTACCGGCTGGTGCACAGCGGTCATCTGCCCGCGATCCGGGTGGGACGGTCCTTCCGTGTCCCCGAGAACGCGGTTCACGAGTACCTCCGCGAGAGCTACGTGGGGGTGGAAACCGCCTGACGGCTGGGTCCGGGGGGATCCGTTCACCGGGCACGTCAGGGTCCCTCCGCCCCTCGATTACGACCTCAGCGCTCGGGCGGGTAGGCTAGCCCCTCGTAGGTCGTATGGGCCCATGGCGCCCAGCACCGAGTGATGAGAAGTGAGCGAGGGTAGTCGTGGGCTCTGTTATCAAGAAGCGGCGCAAGCGGATGGCCAAGAAGAAGCACCGCAAGCTGCTCAAGCGCACGCGCGTTCAGCGTCGCAACAAGAAGTAAGCGCAGTTCGTTCGCGCGGCATCGGCCGCGAGAGCGTGGTGTGGCCCCCCATCGTCCGACGGTGGGGGGCCACACGCGTCTCCGGAACGTCGTGCGGAGGGGTGAACGCCGTGCACGGGACCGGACGGGCACCCGGCCCCTCCGGTCGTACGGACGGTCGCCTTGCGTCAGACGGTGGCCTTGCGTCATGTGGCGCGTCGGGCGGTCGTACCGGCGCGACACCGACCGGCTAAGTTGGCCCGCGGACGGGGAACGCGGCAGGGTAACGAGCAGTGCGGCGGCCGGGCGGTACCAGTGCGGAAGGAAGGCGCTGATCTTGGGCAAGGTTGTGCTCGTCACCGGAGTGGCCCGTCAGCTCGGGGGCCGGTTCGTACGACGGATCCAGCGTGACCCGGAGGTCGACCGGGTGATCGCCGTGGACGCCGTGCGGCCCGAGCACCATCTCGGCGGGGCCGAGTTCATCCAGGCCGACATCCGGCAGCCCACCATCGCGCGGGTGCTCGCCGAGACCGGTGCCGACACCGTCGTCCACCTGGACGTGACGGCCACCGCGCTGGGCAGCGGCAGCCGGACCCTGGTCAAGGAGACCAACGTCATCGGGACCATGCAGCTCCTCGGCGCCTGTCAGAAGTCGCCGAGCGTGCGACGGCTGGTGGTCAAGTCCAGTACGAACGTGTACGGGTCCGCGCCCCGGGACCCTGCCGTCTTCACCGAGACGACCTCGGCGAAGTCGCTGCCCAGCGGCGGTTTCGCCAAGGACATCTGCGAGGTCGAGGGGTATGTGCGCGGTTTCGCCCGGCGGCGGCCGGACGTCGCGGTCTGCGTGCTGCGGTTCGCCAACATCCTCGGGCCGACCGCCGAGACCCCGCTCGCCTCGTACTTCTCGCTGCCGGTGCTGCCGACGGTCCTCGGCTACGACCCGCGGCTCCAGTTCGTGCACGAGGACGACGTGATCGAGGTGCTGCGGATCGGCTCCCACGAACCGGCGCGGGGCACCCTCAACAGCGGGACGTTCAACATCGCCGGCGACGGCGTCCTGCTGCTGTCGCAGTGCTCGCGGCGGCTCGGGCGGCCCACCGTGCCGCTGCTGCTGCCCGCGGTGACCTGGGCGGGCTCCCTGGTCCGTACGCTGGGCGTGACGGACTTCTCGCCCGAGCAGATCCGGCTGCTCACCCACGGCCGGGTCGTGGCGACGGACCAGATGCGCGAGACGCTGGGCTTCACGCCGAGGTACACCACCGCGGAGACGTTCGCGGACTTCGCCCGCAGTCAGGGTCCGGGGCTCCTGCCCCCCGAGGTCATCGCGGGAGCCGTCGACCGGATCGCCGCGCTGCCCCTCGCGGGCGGCGGCCACCCCCCGACCCAGAGCGCCAACTGAGGAGCGCATCAACGATGGCGGACGCCAAGGTCATTCCGTTCGACGACGACCGGTCCCGTGGGAGCGCCGTGCAGCGGCCGTCGCGGCGCCGGAGCGGGGGCGGCCGGCGCACGAGCGGCGAGTCGGCGCCGGTCCGTGAGATCGGTGACGCCGGTGAGGGCCGGCCCCTGCCCGCCAGGGCGGCCGCGAAGGATGATGATCCCGTGACCGGTACCGGGGAGGAGCGGCCGCGGCCGCCGCGGGAGGACGCCGGCGGAATCGAGCGGCGCATCGCGGGCGGTCTGGCCTTCCTGCGCCGCCGTCTGACGGGTGATTACGACGTCGACGACTTCGGCTACGACGAGGAGCTCACCGACCAGGTCCTGATGTCGCTGCTGCGGCCGGTGTACGAGAAGTACTTCCGGGTCGAGGTGAAGGGCCTGGAGAACATTCCGGCCGCGGGCGGCGCGCTGATCGTCGCCAACCACTCCGGGACGCTGCCGCTGGACGGGCTGATGCTTCAGGTCGCCGTCCACGACCACCATCCGGCGGGCCGCCATCTGCGGCTGCTGGCCGCCGATCTCGTCTTCGTCCTGCCCGTCGTCAACGAGCTGGCCCGCAAGCTCGGCCACACCCTCGCCTGCGCGGAGGACGCCGAACGGCTGCTGGCGGCGGGCGAGCTGGTCGGAGTGATGCCGGAGGGCTTCAAGGGCATCGGGAAGCCGTTCAGCGAGCGCTACAAGCTCCAGCGGTTCGGCCGGGGCGGTTTCGTCTCCACGGCCCTGCGGCAGGGTGCTCCGATCGTCCCCTGCTCGATCGTCGGGGCGGAGGAGATCTACCCGATGATCGGCAACGCCAAGACGCTCGCCCGGCTGCTCGGCTTCCCGTACTTCCCGCTGACGCCGACGTTCCCGTGGCTGGGGCCGTTGGGCGCGGTGCCGCTGCCGACGAAGTGGACGATCCAGTTCGGTGAGCCGATCCGGACGGACGGGCACCCGCCGGAGGCGGCGGAGGATCCGATGCTGATGTTCAACCTGACGGACCAGGTGCGGGAGCAGATCCAGCACACGCTGTACAAGCTGCTGGTGCAGCGGCGGTCGGTGTTCTTCTGAGGCTGCTGCCGGGGCCTCCGGGCTGCGGCGGGCTGCCGGTTCGGCGGGCTGACGGGCTGCGGCCGGTACGGCGGTGAGGGGTGCCCTTTCCAGGAAGGGCACCCCTCACCGCCGTACGGGGCCGCTAGTCCGTGTCCTCGCTGTCGATGCCCAGGCCGGGCAGGAGGCCGGGGAGGAGGGGCGGGAGGGTGACGTCCGGGGCGGTGGTGGCGGGGTCGCTGGTGGACGGGGAGGCGCTGTCGGCGTCCTGGGGCGGATCGAGCAGGCCGCCGGTGTCGCCGCCGAGCAGCCCGTCGTCGTCGGTGCCGGTGGAGGACGACCTGCTCGGGCTGCTGGTGTCGCCGCCGGTGTCTGCGGAGCCGGCGGGTCCGTCGCCGGTGCTGGGGGCGGTGGAGCGGCCGGTGTGGGTGGTGCCGGGGGAGGCCGGGCCGGTGCTCCGCCCGCTGCCGCCGCTTCCGTTCCGGGCCGGGGGCTCCGGGAGGAGGGATTGCAGCGGGGCCACCTCTTCGTCTATGGCGTCGAAGACCGACGAGACCTCTCGACTGACGTCGCCGAGCTGGACGGGGAGCCTGTCGCGCAGGGCGCCCCAGGCCTCGCGGTGCGAGCGGGAGAACGCGGACAGGGCCTGGATGGGGCCCAGGGAGTCCGGGTCCCGCTCGTACGCCTCGTGCAGCAGCCGGTGGCCTTCGGAGGCGTCGTGGCGCATGCCGGACAGGGCGCGGCGGATCTCGCCGAGGGACTCGTGGTCGAGGTGGGCGCCGCCGCGGCCGCGCTCCATGAGCCTGCGGGCCTCGCCGAGCCGTGTGGAGGCCTGGTCGAGGTAGGCCTCGCCGCGTTCGCTGTCGCCCTCGGCGAGGTAGTTGAGCTTGAAGTCCTCGATGCCGCGTTTGAGTCCGTAGAGCGAGTCACCGGGCAGCGCGTCGGAGCTCGCGGCGGCGACGCCGCCGAAGGCGCCCGCGGCCATGCCGACGCTCAGGCCGCCTGCGGTGAGGCCCTTGGCGAGCCGTGTGCGCGGTCGGAACTTCCCCAGGGGGCTCGCCCGGTGGGTGCCCCGCGCCCGCGAGCGCTCGCCCGCCTCCTGCCGGCGCCCTTCGGCGGCGGGAGCGTTGCTCCCTCTCTGTCCGGGCACCGCGAAGTCCGGCGCCTCGCCCGCGGTGCCCGCCTGCAGCATGGCCTCCATCGCGGCGACCAACTGGGCGCGCTGGACGACCTTGACCTCGGGGTCGAGTTCCGGTTTGGGCAGCTCGGCGAGACTCGTCGCGAGGGCCAGGAGGCGGCCCCGCTCGGTCTGGTCCGCAGCGGCCGGGGCCGGTGCCGATCCTTCGGACTGCTCGGCCGCCGTGCCCTGGTCGGACTGCTCCTCCAGGGCCTGGGCGAAGGCGTGCGCCCGCCGGTGCGCCGATACGTTCGCGATCACTGGCGGCACCTCCTCTCGTCATGACGGTCGGCTCCCCGGGGGTCTGGGGGGTGCACGCCCTCGATCCTTTCCACCCGATCGAGTGAGCGGAGGTGGCGAGGACGTGTCCACAGGGAGCCTGTATCCCGCACAACGACTGGCGCGGCACTTGGGTTACGGACTGCCGGTGACCGGATGCGAAAGTCAACCCACTTTCACGGAACGTGAGTTGAGGTGGCCGACGGTGAGCGGGGTCAGCGCGCGTCGTCCGGGAGGAGACGGGCGAGGGTGCGGACGGCCCGGTACTGGAGGGTTTTGATGGCGCCTTCGTTCTTGCCCATCACGCGGGCGGTCTCGGCGACGGAGAGGCCCTGGAGGAAGCGGAGGGTGACGCACTCCTGCTGCTGCGGGTTGAGCCGTCGTACGGCGTCCAGCAGGGCGGCGTTGGAGAGGGACTCGAGGACGGAGTCCTCCGGGGAGCGCTCGACCTCGTTGGCGTCGAGCATCTCGCCGGTGGTGACCTCCAGGCGGAAGCGGCTGGACTTGAAGTGGTCCGCCACCAGGTTGCGGGCGATGGTGACGAGCCAGGCGCCGAAGTCGCGGCCCTGCCAGGTGAAGGTGCCGATGCGGCGCAGGGCGCGCAGGAACGTCTCACTGGTGAGGTCCTCGGCGGTCGCCTTGCCGCCGACGCGGTAGTAGATGTAGCGGTAGACCGTGTCGCTGTACTGGTCGTACAGCCGCCCGAACGCGTCGGCCTCGCCGTCCTGGGCCCGCTCGACGAGGTCCATCATCCGGGCGCTGTCGCTGTCGGCGGCCGGCCGGCGGGCGGTGGCCGCGCCGGCCGAGCGTCCTCGTCTGCCCACCGCGGCGCTGCCGTCGGCCAGTGCGTAGCACGGGCCCGCCGGAGCGGCGGTGGCGAAGGCGGGGACGGCGTACGCGGTGGGGACGAAGCCGCGCAACAGGTCCTGGACCGTAGCGACCGTTGCGCGCAGCGTAGCCAGGCCCGAGGCGTCAACCCCGACGTGTGGGTACACGGGACTCCCAGAGGCAGAGCTTCCATCACGTGCAGTGCGGAACCATTCACCCGTCGTAGCGACGGAGGGGTACCGGATTGCGTCTGAGGAGAATAACGCTTCGTACAGGCGCTGCTACACCGAGTTGCTCAAATCGACGATTACGTCGCTTCTCTAGCCGTTTGACGCTCGATCAAGTTGCTGGGAGTGAGCGTTTATTGATCGAAACGGTCCGAGTTTCCGGTCGGTCCGGGGCGTGTTGTGGCGGTGCGCGGACAAGGCGGGCGGGGGCTTGTCGCGGGGGTACGGCGGTGGATCGGGGCGCGCGCGGGCAGCCCGCCCACGTCGGCAGGTGAGACGCCGGGCGAGTCGGTGTGTGCGTCAACCGCAGGGGTCACCGCGTGCGTCAACCGCGGGGGTCACCTGCGAGGAGCGGGGGCGCTCCCGGGTCCCGGCGGCGGAGAGGGGGCAGCGGTGGCGGCGGAGGGTCGGTGGTGGCGGAGGACGGACGGTTGCGGCGGCGGAGGGTCGGTGGTGGCGGAGGGTCGGCGACGGTGGAGGGTCGGCGACGGTGGAGGGTCAGCGGCGGCGGCGGTGGAGGGCGATCGCCGCCGCCGTGCCACCGGCCACCGCGCCCACGCCGGCCGCCGCCGGGATGCCGACCTTGGCCGCCTTGCGGCCCGTGCGGTAGTCGCGCAGCCGCCAGTCCAGCTCGCGGGCGTGCCTGCGGAGCTTCGCGTCGGGGTTGATGGCGTAGGGGTGGCCGACGAGCGAGAGCATCGGGATGTCGTTGTGGGAGTCGCTGTAGGCGGCGCAGCGGGAGAGGTCCAGGCCCTCCGCCGCGGCCAGTGCCCGGACCGCCTCCGCCTTGGCCGGGCCGTGCAGCGGCTCGCCGACCAGCTTGCCGGTGTAGACCCCGTCGACCGACTCGGCGACCGTGCCCAGTGCCCCGGTCAGGCCGAGCCGGCGCGCGATGACCTGGGCGATCTCCACCGGTGCGGCGGTGACGAGCCACACCTTCTGGCCGGCCTCCAGGTGGGCCTCGGCCAGGGCGCGGGTGCCGGGCCAGATCCGCTCGGCCATGTACTCGTCGTAGATCTCCTCGCCGATCGACCGGAGCTCGGCGACGCGGTGGCCCTTGACGATCGACAGGGCGGAGTCGCGGGCCTCCTGCATGTGCTCCGGGTCCTCGACACCGGCCAGCCGGAACCACGTCTGCTGCCAGGCGAACTTGACGAGGTCGCGGGTCTCGAAGAACTTCCGCTTGTAGAGGCCCCGGCCGAAGTGGAAGAGGGCGGCGCCCTGCATCACGGTGTTGTCGAGGTCGAAGAACGCGGCGGCGCGGTCGTCGCCGTGCACGGGGAACGGCGGTTCCTGTGCGGAGACGTCCTTGCGGGCGGCCTCCGCCGACGCTTCGCCTGCCAACACGCTCCGCGCCGTGGCGGAGCGCCTACGGGGAGTGAGCCATCCGAGAGCGGCCATGGCGTGAGCATAGCCAGTCTGTTCGGTGGTTCCGGTTTCACGAGGTCGGGACGCTGTGAACTCTCGGCGACCGTGTCGTTGAAGGCGTCGCGAAAGGCCCCGGAAAGGCCCCCCGGACGGCCCCCGGACGGCGCTCCGGACGGCGTCGCGGACGGCGTCGCGCGGAGCGTGGCCCGGCGGTCCGTCGCCGGTTTTGTGTCACGGTCCCGCGCACGGCCGCTGCCCGATGTGCGAGGGCGCGCGAGAATGGCCGGCATGAGTCCCCTGTTTCGCCGGAAGGGCCCCGCCCCGCAGGACCGGCTGGTGACGTTGATCGGCAAGCCCGGCTGCCATCTGTGCGAAGACGCGCAGGTGGTGGTCGAGAAGGTGTGCGGTGATCTCGGGGTCCCGTGGGAGAGGCGGGACATCACCGAGGACCCCCGGCTCCACGACCAGTACTGGGAGCAGATCCCCGTGGTGCTCGTGGACGGGAAGCAGCACACCTTCTGGCGCGTTGACGAGGAGCGGCTGCGCAGGGAGCTCTCGGGGAACTGAGGGAGCCTGCGGGAGCCCCTCGGAGAGCCGGAGAGCCGCTCGGGCAGCTGACAGGAAACTGACCGGCCAGTCCAAGAGTCCCGAAAAGTCGCTTAAAATCGACGGCGACCAGGTCTCGGGGGCGGGATTCGTGAGGAGAGTGTGCGACTTTGCCCCCAATACGGAAGGAACGTGGGCGCGCGTGCGCCGGTTCCCCACGAACGCGCCGGGGGCGCGTGAGCCCGGTCACGTTGGCCGGGCAAATCGGACACCATCTTTGTGCACGCGTTCACAAAGACATAGCCTGCTGTCGACGGGGCGGTCTGGGGACGTATGACCGCCTGCAGCCCCGCTCTACCCGCAGGAGCACCGTGGCAACTGGCCGAACTCACCGACCGGCGACCCGCAGCCGAGGCATTCCCGAGGCCACCGTCGCCCGTCTTCCGCTGTACCTCCGCGCCCTGACCGCGCTCTCCGAGCGCTCGGTGCCCACGGTCTCCTCCGAGGAGCTCGCGGCCGCGGCGGGGGTCAACTCCGCGAAGCTGCGCAAGGACTTCTCGTACCTGGGCTCCTACGGGACGCGAGGAGTGGGGTACGACGTCGAGTATCTCGTCTACCAGATCTCCCGTGAGCTGGGCCTGACCCAGGACTGGCCGGTCGTGATCGTCGGTATCGGTAACCTCGGCGCGGCGCTGGCCAACTACGGCGGGTTCGCCTCTCGTGGCTTCCGGGTCGCGGCCCTCATCGACGCCGACCCCGCGATGGCCGGGAAGCCCGTCGCCGGGATCCCCGTCCAGCACACCGACGACCTGGAGAAGATCATCCAGGACAACGGCGTGTCGATCGGTGTCATCGCGACGCCCGCCGGTGCCGCCCAGCAGGTCTGCGACCGGCTCGTGGCCGCCGGTGTCACCTCCATCCTGAACTTCGCGCCGACCGTGCTGTCCGTCCCGGACGGCGTCGACGTGCGCAAGGTCGACCTCTCCATCGAGCTTCAGATCCTCGCCTTCCACGAGCAGCGCAAGGCCGGCGAGGAGGCCGCGCTCGACGCCGCGCCCGCCCCGGCCACCGCGTCCGCCCCGGCCGCCCCGGCCGCCGCCGCGCCCCGCGGGAAGACCACCGACCAGGGACCCGACGGGGATGTCCCCGCCGTGATGCCGGCATGAGTCTCCTCGTCGTCGGGCTGAGCCACCGCAGCGCCCCGGTCAGCGTCCTGGAGCGGGCCTCGCTCTCCCCGGACGCCCGGTGCAAGCTGCTCCAGGACACGGTCGCCGCCGAACCGGCCGCCGAGGCCGCGGTGCTCGCCACCTGCAACCGCATCGAGCTGTACGCCGACGTCGACAAGTTCCACGCCGGTGTCGCCGAGCTGTCCACCCTGCTCGCCCAGCACAGCGGCGTGGGGCTGGAGGAGCTCACCCCCTACCTCTACGTGCACTACGAGGACCGCGCCGTCCACCACCTGTTCTCGGTGGCCTGCGGCCTGGACTCGATGGTCGTCGGCGAGGGTCAGATCCTCGGCCAGATCAAGGACTCCCTGGCCCGCGCCCAGGAGCTGCACACCGCCGGACGGCTGCTGAACGACCTGTTCCAGCAGGCCCTGCGGGTCGGCAAGCGCGCCCACTCCGAGACCGGCATCGACCGCGCCGGCCAGTCCCTGGTCACCTTCGGCTTGGAGCAGCTGGCGGCGGGCAGGGACGTGGCCGGGTGGGCGCGGGGCAAGCGCGCCCTGGTCATCGGCGCCGGCTCGATGTCGTCCCTGGCCGCGGCGACCCTCGCGCGCGTGGGCGTGGCCGAGATCGTCGTCGCCAACCGCACCTTCGACCGCGCCGAGCGCCTCGCCCGGATCCTCACCGACGCCGGGGACACGGACGTCGTGGCCCGCGCGGTGTCGATGGAGTCGGTGGCCGAGGAGCTGACACGTGCCGACGTCGCCGTCTCCTGTACGGGGGCGACGGGACTCGTCCTGACGGCGGAAGCGGTCGCGACGGCGGTCGAGGGCCGCACCGGGACCCCCGTCGCCCCCACCGGCGGCACCGTGGGTGCCGGGACGGCGCCGGCGGACGTACGGCCGCTGCCGCCCACCTCCGTGGGCACCGACGACGGCTGCCCGCTGGACCTGTCGGCCGTACCGCAGTCCGGCTTCGCCGTGCAGCAGTCCGGTTTCTCCGTGATGGGCGAGGCCGCCGTGGCCGGCATGGACGCGGCGAGGCTGGAGCAGCACGCCGCGTGGGCGGCCGGCACCGCCGTCGACCGCCGTGAGGCCGCCCGCCGGCCCGACGCCGACTCCGGGCTGATCACCGCGCTGGCCGCGACCGCCGCGACCGTCGGCCGCATCCCCGAGCTGCGCAGGCCCGAGCCGGTCGCCGTGCCCGTACGGCCCGAGCCGGTGCTGTTCCTGCTGGACCTGGCGATGCCGCGGGACGTCGACGCGGCCGCGCACCGGCTCGCCGGGGTGCGCCTGGTCGACATCGAGTCGCTCGCCGAGGCCTCCGCGCCTGCATCTGACAAGCGGACTCCGTCCGCGGGGCCGATGGCGGCGGACGTGGACCAGGTGCGGCGGATCGTGGGCGACGAGGTCGCCGCGTTCGGCGCCGCGCAGCGGGCCGCGCACATCACGCCGACCGTCGTCGCGCTGCGCGCGATGGCCGCCGACGTCGTGGCGAGCGAGATCGCCCGGCTCGACGGCCGGCTGCCCGGCCTGGACGACAAGCACCGCGCGGAGATCACACAGACCGTACGGCGCGTCGTGGACAAGCTGCTGCACGCGCCGACCGTCCGGGTCAAGCAGCTCGCGGCCGAGCCCGGCGGCGCCGGGTACGCGGACGCGCTGCGCACCCTGTTCGACCTCGACCAGGAGACGGTGGCCTCCGTCTCGCGCGCCGAGGACAGCACCGAGAAGAACCGAGGGCCACGATGACCAAGAAGGCACTGAGACTGGGCACCAGGCGGAGCAAACTCGCCATGGCCCAGTCCGGGCAGGTGGCGGAAGCCGTGAGCCAGGTGACCGGACGGCCCGTCGAACTCGTCGAGATCACCACCTACGGCGATGTCTCCCGCGAGCACCTCGCGCAGATCGGCGGCACGGGCGTGTTCGTCACCGCGCTGCGGGACGCGCTGCTGCGGGGCGAGGTCGACTTCGCGGTTCACTCGCTGAAGGACCTGCCGACGACGCAGCCCGAGGACCTGGTCCTGGCCGCGATACCGGAGCGCGAGGACCCGCGGGACGTGATCGTCGCCCGGGACGCGCTGAAGTTCACCGACCTGCCCCGCGGGGCGCGCATCGGTACCGGTTCGCCGCGCCGTATGGCGCAGCTGAACGCGTACGCGCGCAGCCACGGGCTGGACATCGAGACCGTGCCGATCCGCGGCAACGTCGACACCCGGATCGGGTTCGTACGGAACGGCGAGCTGGACGCGGTGGTGCTGGCCGCGGCCGGGCTGAACCGCATCGGCCGCAGTGAGGAAGTGACCGACTTCCTGTCGGTCGACACGGTTCTGCCCGCTCCCGGCCAGGGGGCGCTGGCGATCGAGTGTGCCGCGCACGACGCGGAACTCGTCGCGGCACTCGGCGAACTCGACGACCCGTTCACGCGGGTCGCCGTGACCGCCGAACGGTCACTGCTCGCCGCCCTGGAGGCCGGTTGCAGCGCTCCCGTAGGAGCGCTGGCCGACTTGTTGGGTGACAGGCAGATTGTCAACGAAATGCGCCTGCGCGGCGTCGTCGGCACCACCGACGGCACGCGCATGGTGCAGCTGTCCACCACCGGTCCCGTGCCCGAGACGCACGACCGGGCAATGGCGCTCGGTCGCGAACTCGCGGCCGAGATGCTTGCCCAGGGCGCGGCCGGTCTGATGGGGGAGCGAGCACAGTGAGCCCCACCACCCTTCCCACCGGCCTTGAACACGGGCACGTCACCTTCCTGGGTGCCGGACCCGGGGATCCGGGGCTGCTGACTCTGCGCGCCGTGGAGGCGCTGGCCAACGCGGACGTCCTCGTCGCCGAGCACGAGGTGCTCGACGTCGTGCGGACGCACGCCAGGCCGGGCGTCGCCGTCGTGAACGCGGAACCGGATCCCTCGTCGGATCCGCTCCCGGGCACGGGCACGCCTCACCCCAAGCTTGTTGACGCTACGTCAACAAGCGCTGCGGTACCCGCTGTGCGGGATGCGGCACATCTTGTCATGGAGGCCGCGCGGGGCGGCAGGCGGGTCGTCCGTGCGGTGACCGGGGACCCGGGACTCGATACGTACGCGGCGAAGGAAATGCTCGCGTGCGCGGCGGCCGGTGTGCCGTTCGAGGTCGTCCCCGGTGTCGCGGCGGCGGTCGGCGTACCCGCGTACGCCGGTGTGCCGCTGCGGGACGCGCACGGCGCTGACGTCCGGTTCGTGGACGCGCGCACGGCGTCCGACCGGTGCTGGACCGAGGTCGGCGCCTCCGACGGGACCGTCGTCGTGTCGACCACGCTGGACGCGGTGGCCGCCGCGGCGGGCGAGCTGGTCTCGGCCGGGCGCAAGCCGGACACTCCGCTGACGGTGACGGTCGCCGGTACGACGACCCGGCAGCGGACGTGGAACGCCACCCTCGGCACGATCGCGCAGACGCTGAAGCAGGCGAAGGTGCTGCCTTCGCCCGAGGGCGGCCGGCCGGTGATAGCCGTGGTCGGTGACCGTTCCGCCCCGGCCCAGCGCGACCAGCTGGCGTGGTTCGAGTCCAAGCCGCTGTTCGGCTGGAAGGTGCTCGTGCCGCGGACCAAGGAACAGGCGGCGTCGCTCTCCGACCAGCTGCGGTCCTACGGTGCCGTGCCGCACGAGGTGCCCACGATCGCCGTCGAGCCGCCGCGCACGCCCCAGCAGATGGAGCGCGCGGTCAAGGGCCTGGTCACCGGCCGCTACGAGTGGATCGCCTTCACCTCGGTGAACGCCGTCAAGGCGGTGCGCGAGAAGTTCGAGGAGTACGGGCTCGACGCCCGCGCCTTCGCCGGGATCAAGGTCGCCGCGGTGGGTGAGCAGACCGCCAAGGCGCTGATCGCCTTCGGCGTGAAGCCGGACCTGGTGCCCAGCGGCGAGCAGTCGGCCGCCGGACTCCTGGAGGACTGGCCCCCCTACGACCCGGTCTTCGACCCGATCGACCGCGTCTTCCTGCCCCGCGCCGACATCGCCACGGAGACCCTGGTCGCCGGGCTCATCGAGCTGGGCTGGGAGGTCGACGACGTCACCGCCTACCGGACCGTGCGCGCCTCGCCGCCGCCCGCGGAGACGCGGGAGGCGATCAAGGGCGGCGGCTTCGACGCCGTTCTCTTCACGTCGTCGTCCACCGTGCGGAACCTGGTCGGTATCGCGGGCAAGCCGCACAACGTGACGGTCATCGCCTGTATCGGCCCGGCGACCGCCAAGACGGCGGAGGAGCACGGGCTGCGGGTCGACGTGATGGCCCCGGAGCCGTCCGTGCACAAGCTGGCGGAGGCACTGGCCGACTTCGGCCTGCGGCGGCGGGCCGCGGCGCTGGACGCCGGGGACCCGGTGACCCGGCCGAGCGAGCGGCGCCCGGGGTCGCGGCGACGCCGGGCGACCTGAGGTGAGGAGGGGCGCCCTTTCGGGGGCGCCCTTCTTCGTCCGGTCTCCAACGTCACCGATGTGTCGGGAGATGGGCGACAGCCCCGGACATCCGGCAAGTGGACCTGTGTCTTGCAGTACCTGTTCAGGCTCGGGTCACGGCGGTGTGGAGTTCCCGTACGCCTGTGGTCCGCGGGTGCCGCTCCTCGCGGCGGCCGCTGCGGCGAGGGGCGAGCCCGAGACTTCGGCCCAGGTACGGGCGCGGTCGGCGGTGAGGCGGGCGCGGTCGTAGGAGCCGAGCTTGATGAGTACGGCGGAGGCGAGGCTGTAGACCGAGGAGAGCCGGGCCTGGTCGAGGCTCTGCCGGGACGCGATTCCCGCGAATCGGCCCGCCCGGAGGCGGTGCCCGCCACCATGGGGCGGATGACAGCCCTCACCTCCGCAGACCTGTGGCACCACTACGGCCGCGCCCGTCACACCACCGACCGGACTGTGCCCGACACGTTCCGGTGGGCCTGGGGCCAGGACTGCGGGCCCGGTCCGGACATCCTCGGCGACCTGTCCGGACTGTGCGTCGCCGACCTCGGCGCGGGCGCCGCCCGGCACGCCGCCCACCTGGCCGTCCACCACCGGCCCGCCCGGGTCGTCGCCGTCGACGCCTCACCCGCCCAGCACGCCATGGCCACGGACCTCTACGGCCATCTCGCGCCGAGCCTGCAACTGGTGCGGTCGGACGTTGTGAAGCACTTGCGGGCGGAGCCCGGCACGTACGACGTGCTCTACAGCGTGTTCGGCGCGGTCGACTTCACCGAGCCACGCCACCTGCTGCCGGCGGCGGCGTCCGCGCTGCGGCCGGGCGGACGGCTGGTGTTCTCCACCCTCGCCCACTATCTCGGCGGGGCGCCCGCACAGCCCGACGTGGAGCACGCCGACATTCCGGCCAGGACCCCGGACGGGGAGTCGGCCACGATGCGCCGCTGGGTGCTCCAGGAACACGTGTGGGCCAAGCTCCTCGACGCGGCCGGATTCACCCGGATCAGCGGCGACCTCCTGCCCGCCGGGCAGGGGCCGCGAGCGGCCGACACGCTGCTGCTCACCGCATGGCGCGGGCCGCTGCCGTAAACGGCGCCGGAGACAGTCGCTGCGTCGGTGATGAGCCTGCCCCGGCGACGGGATGCCCTGCTCATCACACGAGCACCATGGCGCGGCTCTGGAGGAGCGGGCCGCCGACCCACACGTGGACCCCCGCGTCCGTTGATCCAGGCCATCATCGACTGTGTCCGTCCTACCCCGGACGACACGATCACCGACCCCGCTAGTGGAACCGGCGGCTTCCTGCGCGTCGAAACGGAACGTTCCAAGGCGTACACGTACGACGAACTGGTCGCCCGCGGCAAAGCCAACCTCGCCATCACCTGGCTCCGCGATCCCAGTCTCGATGACGCGGACAACCTGCCCGCGCCTGAAGTCCTGGCCGCCGAGATCGTCGAGGACCTCCAGGCCGCGCTGGAGGAGTTCGCCGCGATCGCGGAGACCTTGCAGCAGGCACGGCGGGAAGGCTCGGCGGAGGAGGCGGCCCCGGTCGCCGACTGAGATGCAGATGTGGCTCGTACCCGGGAAGTCGGGTGCGAGCCACATCTGCTTACTGCGTCAGCGCCCGGAGGCGTACGGGAGGAAGGTCGCCCAGGTGGTGGGGGTGAGGGTGAGGCGGGGGCCGTGGGGGTTCTTGGAGTCGCGGACGAGGATGTGGTCGGGGGCTGCGGCCACTTCGACGCAGTCGGGGCCTTCGGCGGTGCTGTAGCTGCTCTTTATCCAATCAAGTTCACGATCGGCTTGGGTGGAGGAGGTACGCATCATGTGTCTCCCAGCACTTTCTCGATGAAGGCCAGTGACTCACTCGGTGTGAGAGCCTGCGCCCGGATGATTCCATAGCGCATCTCCAGGACCTGCACGTGTTTCGGGTCAGTGATCATTCGACTGATCTCCTGAACTTCGACGTGCCCCACAGTGGCCCCCTCCCTGAGCCTGAGCAGCCTGAACGAGCCACCTAGACCGGAGTTCTCCTGGCGGCCCAGGGGGAGGACCTGGAGGTCCACATTGCGAAGCCGGCCGATTTCCAGCAAGCGTTCGAGTTGGGCTCGCATCACCATCTTGCCCCCGATGGGCCGACGGAGCGTCGACTCGCACTGGACGAAGCTGAAGAGGGGCCGTCCTGCCGACTCGTTCACGATCGCCTGGCGAGACATACGAGCGGTCACACGCTGCTCCAACTCCTCCTCCATGAGGGGCGGCCGACTGCCGAGGTAGACCGCCCGCGCATACTCCACTGTCTGCAACAACCCATGCACCACGGAGTTGTTGTAGGCGCAGAGCTCGACGGCGTCCGCCTCCAGCTTCTTCAGGTCCCGTACCTTCTTCGGGTACCGGACCTCCGCCACGTCCTCCTTCAGCGCGGCGATTTTGCCGCCCGCGTTCAGGGTCTCGTCGGCGCGGTCCAGGTACTCGGGTCGGGGGATGCGTCGCCCCCGTTCCACGGAGGAGACCAGTTCCTCGCCGTATCCGATGGCCGCCCCGAACTCGGCCTGGGTGAGGCCGGCCGACTCCCGCCACAGCTTCAACTGCCGCTGGACGGCCCTCATCACGGCCCCGGCCTCCTCGTCGTCCGCCGCTCCCGCGTCCCACTCGTTCACGTCCGTCACCCTCCCGCCGTGCCCTTCCCGGTCCAACCCCGGCGCCTGCTCCCCGTCACCCCGTACGGTCCGGACGGAAACCGGACGCCGTGCGGACGGACACCGTCCGCATGGGCCGCCCGTCTTCACAGAGTACGCACGCATAAACACGCTGAGTGATGTGAATCAGCAAACTGCGCCCGCCGCGCCCGCTCCTGTCCACCTGTTCTCGGTGCCGCTCTCCGCCACCCGGCGCGGCGCCCGTCTCGCCCGCCTGCTCGCGGCGGAGCGGCTGAACGACTGGGGGCTGCCGTGCGATCCGGCCCGGCTCGTCATCGCCGAACTGGCTGCGAACGCCGCGCTGCACGGCCGTGTCTCCGGTCAGAGTTTCCGGCTCACCCTCTCCGTCACCGCGTCCGGGGTGCTGCGCATCGAGGTCAGTGACAGCCGGGGCGACCTTGATCCTTCCCGGGGGCGATCGGCGGCCGAGGTGCCTGCGGAGTCCGGGTACGGCCTGCTGCTCGTGGAGGAGTTGGCGGACCGCTGGGGTGTACGGCCGGGACCGGTGCCGGGCAAGACGGTGTGGGCGGAGATCGATCTGGCGTCCCCTCGGTGAACGCCAGGCGGGCGGTACGCGGCAGGAATCCGGATCTACGGGTCAGCTCGCCCCGCCCTGGCCCGCGCTGCCCATCGGGCCGACCGTGATGGAGGAGCCGGTGCCGTCGGTGACGGGCAGGGTGGCGGCGCCCGGCCAGGCGAGGGTTACCGACTTCGTCTCGTTCGGCGGGGTCACCACCAGGCCGGTGATGCTGACGCCGGAGCCGCCCGAGTCGTTGAGCGGGTAGACGATGCCGAAGGACACCGACTCGCCGTCCTTGAGGGTCACGGGGTCGGACGTCTGGCCATTGCGCTCGGCGGAGAGCTCCCCCGCGCTGGTCTTCAGGTCGACGCCCGCGTACCCGGACAGGGTGCAGTCGTGGCCGCCGCCGTTCTTGAACGTGACCGCGACCGAGCCTTCGGCGTCACCGGTGATGGTGGTGTCCGTCGCGGTGACCTCCAGTTCGTCGGTCCGGCACGTGCCGGTCTCGGCGTCCGTGTCGGAGCCGCTCCCGGCGGAGTCCGTCTCCCCTGCCTGCTCCGAGCCTCCCTGCTCCGAACCGGTGGAAGCCGAGGTGGTGTTCGAGGTGGATGCGGAAGACGCGGACGCCCCGTCGCTCTGCGCCGCGAGGTCGTCGCCGTTGCAGGCCGTGAGCGAGAGACCCGCGGCGACGGCCAGGGCGGCGAAGGTGAGCTTGCGAACGCGCATTGTTGCTTCCTCAGTCTCGGTGGATTCTGTCGGCCGCTCGGTCCGCATCGGTACGAGCGCGCTTTTCTGATCACCAAGACATGTCCGCGCCACGACTCGTTCCGCTCAACCACCGTTCCGGACACCGCCGTTACATACACGCTCCGGTACGCCTCGGACCGCCACGGGGAAGGCGGTTGCTTCCCGCACCCCTGCTGCGCCTCTCGCTCGGCGCCGTCCGGCCCGGGAATTCGGGGCTCGGGGTCCGGTGTGTCCCCGGCACGCCGGACCCGTCCGACGGCGGGGGCGGACGCAGGTTCTGGCCCCGGTCGGCACCTTCCGCGATCACCGTCGGCTGGGACGGTTCCGTGACCCGGTGGACACCGTCTTCAGACGGCCCGCGGCTCAACCCATTAAGAACGATCGTTCTTGACTGGTCGTTCTTAAACGGCGTACGGTCAAGGACATGGGACGACCACGCGCTTTCGACGCCGATCGGGCCGTCGGTGACGCGGCGGCGCTCTTCGCCGTCCGCGGGTACGAGGGGACCTCGGTGGACGACCTGGTCGCGGCGACCGGGATTCATCGGGGGAGCCTCTACAAGGCCTTCGGTTCCAAGCGGGGGCTGCATCTGACCGCTCTCCGCAGTCACCTCGACCACGAGATCCACCCGACCACCGCCGCCATCGGCACGCTCACCGACCCGGCGCAGGCGCTGGCCGCGGCCGTCGCCTCGTTCGACGCCGGGCCGGCCGCCGGGCTCCTCCTGCTCGCCGCCGCCGAACGCGCCCCGCACGACCCGGAGGTCGCCGCGATGGTCGCGGAAGGCGTCACCGCGCTGGAGGACGCGCTGCGCCCCTCCCACGGTGACGCCGCTCCCCAGCTCGCCTCCACCGTCCTCGGTACCCGTCTGCGCCTGCGCGCCCAGCCGACAGTCCACAGGGAGAATTGACATGGCACTGATCTCCGTCGACCGTGAACGCGGCCTTCTGATCGCCGAGTTCCAGGGGCTCGACAAGCTCTGGGCGCTCAAGAGCCGCCTGGAGATACCGCTCGCCCACGTGCGGGGCGCCACCCACGACCCCGGCATCGCCCGTGAGCCCAAGGGGGTCCGCACGGGTGGCACCTCGCTGCCCGGTGTGATCACCGCGGGCCGCTTCCGCCGTGACGGCGAGCGTCTCTTCTGGGACGTGAAGAACCCGGACAAGGCCGTCGTCATCGAACTCGCCGACGCCGAGGACTACGACCGCCTCGTCCTCGAGGTCGACGATCCCCGCGCCGCCGTGGCCCTCGTCGAGGGGGCCGTCACCCGCGGCTGAGGGCGGGACGCGGGCCTGGCGGCTGGTGAGCCCGCCGGGTGCGTCGGGGGTGTTCCGGGCGTTCGCCGGGGCCGGGCGGGCGCCGACGGTGAGTCGGTAAAGGCGGCGGTGGGGCGGGCGTAGCGTAGGTGTATGACGAAGTACGGATCCTTCCCCGGTACGCGTCCCCGGCGGCTGCGCACCACCCCCGTGATGCGGCGCATGGTCGCCGAGACCCGGCTGCACCCGGCCGACTTCATCCTGCCCGCCTTCGTGCGGGAGGGCGTCGGCGAGCCGGTGCCGGTCGAGGCGATGCCCGGGGTCGTGCAGCACAGCCGGGACAGCCTGAAGAAGGCCGCCGCGGAGGCGGTGGAGGCCGGGATCTCCGGGATCATGCTCTTCGGCGTTCCGGAGGAGGAGAAGAAGGACGGCCTCGGCACCGCCGGGACCGATCCGGACGGCATCCTCCAGGTCGCGCTGCGGGACGTGCGGGCCGAGGTCGGGGACGACCTGCTCGTCATGTCCGACCTGTGCCTGGACGAGTTCACCGACCACGGCCACTGCGGTGTGCTCGACGCCGAGGGGCGCGTGGACAACGACGCCACCCTGGAGCGGTACGCAGAGATGGCGCAGGTGCAGGCCGACGCGGGCGCCCATGTGGTCGGCCCGAGCGGGATGATGGACGGTCAGATCGGTGTCGTCCGCGACGCGCTGGACCAGATCGGGCGCGAGGACGTGTCCGTCCTGGCCTACACCGTCAAGTACTCCTCCGCCTTCTACGGGCCCTTCCGGGAGGCCGTCGGGTCCTCGCTGAAGGGGGACCGCAAGACGTACCAGCAGGACCCCGCCAATCTGCGGGAGTCGCTGCGCGAGCTCGCCCTCGACCTGGAGGAGGGGGCCGACATGGTGATGGTCAAGCCGGCCGGACCCTACCTCGACGTCCTGGCGCGGGTCGCCGACGCCGTGGACGTGCCGGTCGCCGCCTACCAGATCTCCGGCGAGTACGCGATGGTCGAGGCCGCCGCCGAGAAGGGCTGGATCGAGCGCGACCGGGCGATCGTCGAGACGCTGACCGGCATCAAGCGGGCCGGGGCGCGGATCATCCTGACCTACTGGGCCACCGAGGTCGCCCGGAAGATCCGGTAGGGGCTCCGCACGCACTCCGCAGGGGCGCGGACGTCGATGTCGCCGCCCGCATCGCCGCCCGTACAGCCGTCCACATCGCGAAAAGGGTTCTTGTAGACGGCATGTATTTCTCTAGGGTGCGGTCATGACCCTTCCCACCGCACTCGGCACCGCCCCCGTCGCGGCGCCGCCTGCGCCCGCCTCTCCGCCGCCGCTCGCCCTGCGGGTCCGTGCCACCGGGGGGTCGCCGGTGCGGGACATCCTCGCCGTCACCGCCCGCCCCGAGGTGATCAACTTCGCGGGCGGGCTGCCCGCGCCCGAGCTGTTCGACCGGGAGGGCGTCGCCGCCGCCTTCCGGCACGTGCTGGAGGAACTGCCCGGCCGAGCCCTCCAGTACGCCACCACCGAGGGCGAGCCCGCGCTGCGCGAGCGGCTCGCGCAGCGGATGAGCACCCGGGGACTGCCGACCGACGCCGACGACGTCCTCGTCACCACCGGGTCGCAGCAGGCGCTGTCCCTCCTCGCCACCGCCCTCCTCGACCCCGGCGACACCGTCCTCGTCGAGGACCCCTGCTACCTCGCCGCCCTCCAGGCCTTCGGCCTCGCGGGCGCGCGGGTCGTCGCCGTGCCGGGCGACGCGGAGGGACCGGATCCGGAGGCCCTCGCCGAGCTGGTCGTGCGGGAGCGGCCCAAGCTGCTCTACACCGTGCCCACCTTCCAGAACCCCACCGGCCGCACCCTCTCCGCCGAGCGCCGGTCGGCCCTCGCCTCCGTCGCCGCCGTCCACGGCCTGTGGATCGTCGAGGACGACCCGTACGGCGAACTGCGCTACGAGGGCGAGCGCGTCCCCTGGATCGCCGCCCACCCCGACGCCCGCGACCGGACCGTGCTCCTCGGCTCCTTCTCCAAGGTGATGGCCCCCGGCCTGCGGCTGGGCTGGCTGCGGGCCCCGGCGGAGCTGCGGCGGGCCTGCGCGGTCGCCAAACAGGCGGCCGATCTGCACACCCCGACCGTCAACCAGCTCGCCGCCGCCCGCTACCTGGCCGACCGCGACCTCGACGCGCACGTCGCGCGCGTCGCCGCCGTCTACCGCGAGCGCCGGGACGCCATGCTCGCCGGGCTGCCCGACGCCCTCCCCGAGGGCTCCGTCTGGAGCCGGCCCGAGGGCGGCATGTTCCTCTGGGCCCGGCTGCCGGAGGCGTACGACACCACCGCGCTGCTTGCGAGGGTGGTCCAGGAGGACGTCGCCTACGTGCCCGGCGCTCCCTTCCACGCCGGCCGGCCCGACCGGTCGACGCTGCGGCTGTGCTTCGTGACGCAGTCGCCGGAGGAGATCGCGGAGGGGCTGCGCAGGCTCGGACGGGGGCTCAGGGGCTGACCGGCGGGCGGGGGCTCGGACAGGGCGCCTGAGGGCTCAGTCCCACCAGAAGTGCCAGACGCGCGCCCCGACCAGCTCCCGGGCGTACTCCCGCAGACTGCCCGGGCCCTGGGTGATGTTGTCCGGGCAGAACGCGAAGTGCTCGGCCGCGACCGCCTCCGCCTCGACGGCGGTGGTGGGCGGGGCGGCCACGGAGACCGCGAGCAGGTCGAAGCCGAGCGCGACGACCCGTATGCCGAACCGGTCCTCCCAGGAGCGCAGCACCGCGCAGAGGCGGGCCACGTCGTCCGTGTGGTTGAGGGGGCCGGGCCAGCCGAGGGCGGCCGGGAGGTCGGCGGAGCGGCGGGCCGGCACCAGGGCCAGGTGCGCCTTCTCGGGCCAGGACGCGGAGCCGTCGGTCAGCAGGTCGGCGACCTGGGCGGCGCAGGCGGCCGGGTCCATGGTGAGGGCGGGGGAGGGAGCGAGGCCCGGCCAGTCGGGGCCGAAGGGCGCGAGCAGCTCGGCGGTCTCGTCGTCCCAGTCCCCCTCGTCCTCCTCGGTCGGCTCCCAGAAGTCGGCCAGGACGTCCTCGGCGTCATGGTCCCCCGGGTAGGAGGCCTCCCCGGGCATCAGCTCCCACTTCTCCGGGCCGCCCTGGCCGCCGCCCACGTCGACGAGCACCGGCAGCAGGCCGGCCCGCGTCGCCCGTCCGCCCAACGCGGTCCAGTTGCCGGGGGCCGCGGCGTGCTCGGCGTGCCACAGCACCGGCCCGTCCGACGAGTCGTCGCAGCCGTCGATCAGCCTGCCGGGCGGCAGTTGGAGCCCGAGGGACCGGCCGCTCGGGTCGGAGGCCAGCCTGGGCAGCGGGTTGGGAAGAGTCGCCATGCCCGTGACTGTAGGGGCCGGCACTGACAGTCCGCGCTCACCTGCGGCGACGCCGAAGGACGTGGGCGACCCAGATGCCCAGGCCGATCACCGGCAGGACGATGGTGGCCGGGATGAGCACGCCCGCCCCGGCGATTATCAGGAGGCTGATCAGGGCCTCACCGAGCGACGGGTCGTCCTGGCCGCCCAACGGCTTCTCCTCGCACTCGTGTTCCCGCTCCTCTCGGAGCGGGACGCACGGGCGCGAGAAGCGGTTCCGGCCCGGCGGGGCCGGGCCGGGCCTCAGAGCTTCTCGGGCGTCCGGATGCCCAGCAGGGCCATGCCCCGGTGGAGCGTACGGGCCGTCAGGTCGACCAGGAACAGACGGTTCTCCCGCTGCTCGGCGGTCTCCGCTTTCAGCACCGGGCACTGGTCGTAGAACGTCGTCAGGTGCGAGGCCAGCTGGTACAGGTAGGCCGCGAGCTTGTGGGGCTCGTAGGAGGCCGCGACCTCCAGGACCGTCTCGCCGAACTGGTCCAGGTGCAGGCCCAGCGCCCGCTCCGCCGGGGCCAGCTCCAGCTCCGGGTGGGCGACCGGACGGGCCTCGCCGGACTTGCGCAGGATCGACTGGATACGGGCGTACGCGTACTGGAGGTAGACGGACGTGTCGCCGTTCAGCGAGACCATCTGGTCCAGGTCGAACTTGTAGTCCCGGACGGCGGAGGTCGACAGGTCGGCGTACTTCACCGCGCCGATGCCGACGTACCGGCCGTTCTCCACGATCTCCTGCTCGCTCAGGCCCACCTTCTCGGCCTTCTCCCGCACGACGGTCGTGGCCCGCTCGACGGCCTCGTCGAGGAGGTCGACCAGCTTGACCGTCTCGCCCTCACGGGTCTTGAACGGCTTTCCGTCCTTGCCGAGGACCGTGCCGAAGGCGAGCTGGAAGGCCTTGACGCCGTCGCCCAGCCAGCCGGCCCGGCGCGCGGTCTCGAAGACCATCCTGAAGTGCAGCGACTGCCGGGCGTCCACCACGTACAGCAGCGAGCCGGCCTTCAGGTTGAAGACGCGGTCGCGGATCGCGGACAGGTCCGTGGCCGCGTAGCCGTAGCCGCCGTCCGACTTCTGCACGATCAGCGGGACCGGGTTGCCGTCCGGGCCCTTCACGTCGTCGAAGAACACGCACAGGGCGCCCTCCGAGCGCACCGCGACGCCCGACTCCTCCAGCAGGCGGCAGGTCTCCGCCAGCATGTCGTTGTAACCGGACTCGCCGACGATGTCCGGGTCCCGGATCTCCATGTCCAGCTTCTCGAAGACGGAGAAGAAGTAGATCTTCGACTCGTCGACGAACTTCTGCCACATGGCGAGCGTGTGCGGGTCGCCCGCCTGGAGGTCCACCACCCGGCGCCGGGCCCGCGTCTTGAACTCCTCGTCGGCGTCGAACAGCTTGCGCGCGGCCTTGTAGAGGCGGTCGAGGTTCGACATCGCCTCCTCGCCGCTGACCTGGGACTCCTTGTGGTCCAGCTCGTGCGGGTGCTCGTCCAGGTACTGGATCAGCATGCCGAACTGGGTGCCCCAGTCGCCGATGTGGTGCCGGCGCACCACCGTCTCGCCGGTGAACTCCAGCAACTGGACCACCGCGTCGCCGATGACGGCGGAGCGCAGGTGGCCGACGTGCATCTCCTTCGCCACGTTCGGCTGGGCGTAGTCGATGACCGTCGTGCCCGGGGCGTCCGCGTGCGGGACGCCGAGGCGGTCGGTGTCCGCGGAGCGCGCGGCGAGGTTCTCGGTGATCGCCCGGTCGGTGACCGTGATGTTGAGGAAGCCGGGCCCGGAGACCTCGATCTCCCCGATCACGCCGCCGGTGACGACCTCGGAGACGACCCGCGTCGCCAGCTCCCGCGGGTTGGCCTTCGCCTTCTTCGCCAGGGCGAGGATCCCGTTGGCCTGGAAGTCCGCCCGGTCGCTGCGTCGCAGCAGCGGGTCCGCGCCGGCGGCCTCCGGCAGGGTGGCCGAGAGGGCGGACGCGAGGTGCTGTTCGACGGAGTGGCTGAGGGACGTGACCGGGGCCATAGGAGTGGGTGCCGTTCTCCTCGTGGGGATGGATAGACACGGCCAGTATCCCATGGGGGGTAAAGCGGTTTTCCCGGGCGCGGGGCCGTCTGGGAGTATGGAGGGGCCAATCCAGAGTTCGAGCATCAAGAGGACGTGCCGATCGTGGCTCAGAGCACCGAGACCACCGACTGGGTCTCCCGTTTCGCGGATGAGGTCATCGAGGAGTCGGAGCGCCGGGCCCCGGGCAAACCGGTCGTCGTCGCGTCCGGCCTCTCCCCGTCCGGCCCCATCCACCTCGGGAACCTCCGCGAGGTCATGACGCCCCACCTGGTCGCCGACGAGATCCGCTGGCGCGGGTACCAGGTCCGGCACCTGATCTCCTGGGACGACTACGACCGCTACCGCAAGGTGCCGGCCGGCATCGCGGGCGTGGACGACTCCTGGGCCGAGCACATCGGCAAGCCGCTGACCTCCGTCCCGGCCCCGAAGGGCTCCGCGCACCCGAACTGGGCCGAGCACTTCAAGGCCGCGATGGTCGAGGCGCTGGCCGAGCTGGGCGTCGAGTTCGACGGGATCAGCCAGACCGCGCAGTACACCTCCGGCGTCTACCGCGAGCAGGTCCTGCACGCCATGCGGCACCGGGGCGACATCGACGCGATCCTCGGCCAGTACCGGACCAAGAAGGCCCCGGCGAAGAAGCAGCAGAAGCCCGTCGACGAGGCCGAGCTGGAGGCCGCCGAGGGCTCGGGTGCCGCGTCCGAGGACGACGGCAGCTCCGGCACCGCCGGCTACTTCCCGTACAAGCCGTACTGCGGCAACTGCGAGAAGGACCTCACCACCGTCACCTCCTACGACGACGACAGCACCGAGCTGACGTACGCCTGCGACGCCTGCGGCTTCTCCGAGACCGTCCGGCTGAACGAGTTCAACCGCGGCAAGCTGGTCTGGAAGGTCGACTGGCCGATGCGGTGGGCGTTCGAGGGCGTCGTCTTCGAGCCCAGCGGTGTCGACCACTCGTCCCCGGGGTCCAGCTTCCAGGTGGGCGGCCAGATCGTCGGCATCTTCGGCGGCAAGCAGCCGATCGGTCCGATGTACGCCTTCGTCGGCATCAGCGGCATGGCGAAGATGTCGTCGTCGAAGGGCGGGGTGCCCACCCCGGCGGACGCGCTCCAGATCATGGAGCCGCAGCTCCTGCGCTGGCTGTACGCCCGGCGCCGGCCCAACCAGTCCTTCAAGATCGCCTTCGACCAGGAGATCCAGCGGCTGTACGACGAGTGGGACAAGCTCGACGCGAAGGTCGCCGACGGGACCGTGCTGCCCGCGGACGCGGCCGCGCACGCCCGCGCGGTGCGCACGGCCGGCGGTGAGCTGCCCCGCACCCCGCGGCCGCTGCCGTACCGGACGCTGGCCTCCGTCGCCGACATCACCGCCGGGCACCAGGACCAGGCGCTGCGCATCCTCAGCGAGCTGGACCCGGACAACCCGCTCGGCTCGCTCGACGAGGCCCGGCCGCGGTTCGACAAGGCCGAGGCGTGGATCAACGCGCACGTCCCCGCCGACCAGCGGACCATCGTGCGCGACGAGCCCGACACCGACCTGCTGAAGTCCCTCGACGAGGCCTCCCGGGAGTCGGTGCGGCTGCTGCTCGACGGGCTGGCCTCGCACTGGTCCCTCGACGGGCTGACCCACCTCGTGTACGGCGTGCCCAAGGTCCAGGCCGGGTTCTCGGCCGACGCCACGCCCAAGGAGCTGCCCGCCGAGATCAAGACGGCCCAGCGGACCTTCTTCGCGCTGCTGTACCACCTGCTGGTCGGGCGGGACACCGGTCCGCGCCTGCCCACGCTGCTGCTGGCGGTGGGGCAGGAGCGGGTACGGACCCTGCTCGGGGAGTAGGTCCGGGTACGGGGAGCGGACCCCGGTACGACGGAGGGGGCGCCCGGTGAACACCGGGCGCCCCCTCCGTCGTACGTGGCTGCCGTCACGCGTCGTGCGCGGGCGCCGTCACGCGATGTGGTCCTCCTCCAGCTCCGCCGAGTGGCGCTGCTGGAAGCGTTCCGCGAGGCTCTTCAGCTCGCTGACGTTCAGCGTCCTGCCGTAGGTCGCCTGGATGTTGTCGCCGAGGACGCGGGGCGTGGGGTAGCTGCCGTCTATCGACTGGCGGAACACCAGGTAGTACGCCTCCTCGTCCGGCTCCGGGGGGCCGCCGCCGTCACCGAGCTCGCGGGTGCGGTTGGGGCCCACGGGGATGGGGAACGTGCCGGTCTCCTCCGGAGCCGGTTCCTGGCCGGGGGCCGGGGGCTCCTCCTCGTACTGCTCGCGGTACTCGTCGGCCTGGACCTGCTCCTCGTACCACTGCTCGTACTGCGCCTCGGGGTCGTACTGCGGGTCGTACTGGGGGTTGTAGCCGCCGTGGTACTCGACCTGGTGCGGGTGCCGGGCGTGGAGCCAGGGGTTCACTTCCGGGTCGGGGGCGTCGCCGGCGGGGGCGGGGGGCTGGGGGCCGCCGGGGTTCTGGTTGCCGCCGGGGCGAGTGCGCTGCTCGCCGGAAGGTGCAGCCGCGCCCACCCGCGCCGCACCAGCGGCACGACTGCCCGCGGCTACGGCGGCTACGGCGGCTGCGGCCGCTGCGGGGGCCTGGCCGGTGGCGGCGGTGGGGGCGGTGGGGGCGGTGTCCGGGTCGGTCGAGGTGACCGTCGGGGACGGGGGGAGCTGTTGGGGGGATGCCGCGGGGAGTTCCTGGTGGGGGGACGGGGGGAGGAGGGCCGGTTCGATGCCCGCCGCCGCCAGGCCCGCCGGGGCCGTCTCCGCCAGCGGTACGCCGTACCGGGCGAGGCGCAGCGGCATCAGGGACTCCACGGGGGCCTTGCGGCGCCAGGCGCGGCCGAAGCGGGAGCGGAGGCGGGCCTGGTAGACGAGACGTTCCTGCTCCAGCTTGATCACCTGCTCGTAGGAGCGGAGCTCCCAGAGCTTCATCCGGCGCCACAGCAGGAACGTGGGGACCGGGGAGAGAAGCCACCGGGTGAGGCGGACCCCCTCCATGTGCTTGTCCGCCGTGATGTCGGCGATCCGGCCGATGGCGTGCCGGGCGGCCTCGACGGCGACCACGAACAGGATCGGGATCACCGCGTGCATGCCCGTGCCCAGCGGGTCCGGCCAGGCGGCGGCGCCGTTGAACGCGATCGTCGCCGCCGTCAGCAGCCACGCCGTCTGCCGCAGCAGGGGGAACGGGATCCGGATCCACGTCAGCAGCAGGTCCAGGGCGAGCAGGACGCAGATGCCCGCGTCGATGCCGATCGGGAAGACGTAGGAGAAGTTCCCGAAGCCCTTCTGGATGGCCAGTTCCCGGACCGCCGCGTAGGAACCCGCGAAGCCGATACCGGCGATGATCACGGCGCCGGTCACGACCACGCCGATGAGAACGCGGTGCATCCGGGTCAGCTGTATTGGCGCGGCCACCCGCACTCCCCTCCCCTTGCGTGTTGTTGCGCGCAACAGGGTGGCACATGTGTGCGGCTCACGTGGTGCCGGTCCGTCAGCTCTTCTTGACGGAGGTCTTCGACGAGGACGTGGCGGCCTTCGCCGCGGTCGTCGAAGCAGCCTTGGAGGCGGTCGCCGAGGGGGTGGCGGAGGCGGTCGTGGAGGAGGTCGCGGAGGGGGTCGCGGAGGGGGTCGCGGAGGTGGTCTTCGACGACGTCTTCGACGGGGTCGGGGAAGCCGAACCGCCACTCGTGCCCGCGCCGTTGGCCTTCTGGACCGACGCCACCGCCTCCTTGGCGGCCTTCTCCGCCGCCTTCGTCAGGGTGTCCGCGTTCGGCGTCTTCTCGCCCGCCAGGCCCGCGCCGTTGTAGTCGAGGGTGACGACCACGTTCTCCACGCGCGCCACGACCGTCTGCTGCTTGAAGGCGCCTTCCTTCTTCTTCAAGTCGTAACGCACGGTCGTAGCCTGGTCGCCGGCCCCGGACAGCGCCTGCGTCTTCGTGTTCGCCGCGCCGGACACCGTCTTGGCATCCTGCACCTGCTGGGCGTAGTACTCCTGCGCCCGCTGGTCGGCGGAGGTCGACGCATCCGACTCGAAGCGCAGCAGGGAGACGTTCAGCCAGCGGTACTGCGAGCCCTTCACCCCGTTGTTGTCCAGGCTGGACCAGGAGCAGGACGCCCGGGTCGCGGTGTCGCTCGACGTGCCCTCCTTGCCCTTCGTGTCCTTGGGCACCAGGTCGGTCAGCGTCTTCTTCGACAGCACCGCGCACGCCTCCGGCAGCGCTTGGTACGCCGCCGCCTGCACCGTCGGCGCGGCGCTCACCGTGGCACCCGCCTCGGCGCTGGCACTGGCACTGGCAGCGGCCTTCTGCGCGTCATCGCCGGAGTCGGAGTCCGAGGAGCAGCCGGCGACGATCAGCATCACGGGGAGTGCGGCTGCCGCGGCGAGGAGGCGACTGCGGCCTCCGGCACCCTGGGTTCGCTGGTCGTGCTGGTCGTCTCGCTGGGCTCGTCGCTGCATGGTTCCTTCACTCATGACGCTCGTGGTTCCTGCGGTCGGATCGGGTCCGGGGGGCCACGGTACGCGGTGGAAAAGCTGTGCGGCTGCGGTTCGGGAGCTGAGCGGGCGGGCCTGCGGCGGGTGCGAAGTGACCTCAGCCCGCGAGGGAGTCGGCGATCTGGGCGGCCAGTTTCCGGGCCCTGTCCTGCATTTCCTTGCTGTCCGGGACCGCGCCGACGGTCGCCGGCTGCTCCTCGTACTGGATGGTGACGATGACGTTGGACGTGCGGAACGCCACAGTCACGGTGCGCTGCTTCGCCGTCGAACCGGAGCTGGAGAGCGCGTCGTCGACGAACGCCTCGTCGCCCAGGTCGTCGAGGAGGCGGGGCTGGAGGTCGGCCGGGGTGACGGACGGGGAGGGGGAAGCGGAGGTGGAGGCGGAGGCGGACGGGCTCGTGGACGCCGAGGGGTTCGGGCTCGCGGGCGCGCCCTTGGACGTGCCCGCGGTGGTGCTCGTGCCCGTGGTGGTGCTCGTGCCCGTGGCGGTGCCCGTGGAGGGGGTCGGCTGCGCGCTGCCGGTCTCCGAGGCCGTGGGCGCCGGGAGGTCGGCCGCCGTCACCTTCCCGGCGAACAGCGTCTCGGCCTGGTTGTCGTCGCTGACCGCGTTGTCGTACGACACCACGCGCTCGAAGTCGACGAAGAGGTGGTCGGTGGCCTCCGCCGACGACACCTTCCAGCGGCAGCCGGCCTTGCGGTCCGTGTCGTACGTCAGGGTCGCCTCGCCCGCGTAGACGGCCTCGCGCTGGGTCTCGTCGGCGACCTCGCGGATGCCGGGGAGGAGCGAGTCGAGGGTGGAGCGGCCGACGCTGCCGCAGGCCTGCGGCAGCGAGTCGTACCGGCCGGGCTGGGCGGCGGCGGTCGCCGTGCCGGCCTCGCCCGGGTTGGAGTCGTCCGTCGTGCCGCCGTCGTCGGAGCCGCCGGTGCAGCCGGCCAGCAGCGCCGCGAGGAGTGCGGCGACGCCGGATACGTACGCCTTCCGCTGCACGGTCGGCTCCTCTCGACGGTCACAACGTGGGTGGGTGGTCGGGCCGGGGCTCGTCCCGCCGGTTCCCGCTGGTTATTCGCTTGCCGGGCGGGGGCGGCCCCTGGAGACAATGTGTATCGCACGCACCACCGTGGATGCCGGTCCGTCGTCCTGTTCGTCGACCTTGGCGCCGGTTTTGCGATATGAGACTTCTGTTGTGGTTCCGGGGGAATGAGGACGATATGTCGTATGTCGAGATGCCGGGTGCGAAGGTTCCCATCCGGATGTGGACCGACCCCGCGACGGTGGAGGACGTGGCGCTCCAGCAGCTGCGCAACGTCGCCGGCCTCCCCTGGATCAAGGGGCTCGCCGTGATGCCGGACGTGCACTACGGCAAGGGCGCCACGGTCGGGTCCGTCATCGCGATGCGGGGGGCCGTGTGCCCGGCCGCGGTGGGCGTCGACATCGGCTGCGGGATGTCGGCGGTCAGGACGTCCCTGACGGCGAACGACCTGCCGGGCGACCTGTCGCGGCTGCGGTCGAGGATCGAGCAGGCGATTCCGGTGGGGCGGGGGATGCACGACGACCCGGTGGACCCGGGGCAGCTGCACGGGTTCGCGACCGCGCGGTGGGAGGACTTCTGGGGGCGGTTCGACGGGGTCGCCGAAGCGGTCAAATTCCGTCAGGAACGTGCCACGAAGCAGATGGGAACGCTCGGAAGCGGCAACCACTTCATCGAGGTGTGCACGGACACGACCGGTTCCGTCTGGCTGATGCTGCACTCCGGGTCCCGCAACATCGGCAAGGAACTCGCGGAGTTCCACATCGGCGTGGCGCAGAAGCTCCCGCACAACCAGAACCTGGTCGACCGCGACCTCGCCGTCTTCGTCGCGGACACCCCGCAGATGGCGGCCTACCGCAACGACCTGTTCTGGGCGCAGGAGTACGCCCGCTACAACCGCACGATCATGATGACGCTGCTCAAGGACGTGGTCCGCAAGGAGTTCCGGAAGGCCAAGCCGGCCTTCGAGCCGGAGATCAGCGCGCACCACAACTACGTCGCCGAGGAGCGCTACGACGGGATGGACCTGCTCGTGACCCGCAAGGGAGCGATCCGGGCCGGTTCCGGCGAGTACGGCATCATCCCGGGGTCCATGGGCACGGGCTCGTACATCGTGAAGGGCCTCGGCAACGAGAAGGCGTTCAACTCGGCGTCGCACGGCGCCGGTCGGCGCATGAGCCGGAACGCGGCGAAGCGGCGCTTCACGACACGGGATCTGGAGGAGCAGACGCGGGGCGTGGAGTGCCGCAAGGACTCCGGTGTCGTGGACGAGATCCCCGGGGCCTACAAGCCGATCGAGCAGGTCATCGACCAGCAGCGGGACCTCGTGGAGGTCGTGGCGAAGCTGAAGCAGGTCGTCTGCGTGAAGGGCTGAAACCGGGACGTCCGTCAGCTGCCGTGCCGGACCGCCCAGATCATCACGAAGGCGATGACGTGGATGCCGAAGAGGAAGTACGCCAGGAAGTACCAGACCTGGCGTTCGTCCCGTGTCTCCTGGGCCAGGCGGCGCTGTTCCGCCGCCCGGGCCGTCTCCTCCCGCGTCTGCTCCCGTGTCGGGTCCGGCATCACGGCTCCCGGTGGACCTTCGTGTTGGAGGCCTGGGCGCGCGGGCGCAGGATCAGCAGGTCGACGTTGACGTGGCTGGGCCGGGTCACCGCCCAGGTGATGGTGTCGGCCACGTCGTCGGCGGTGAGCGGCTCGGCCACGCCCTCGTAGACCTTCGCCGCCCTCTCCCGGTCGCCGCCGAAGCGGGTGAGGGCGAACTCGTCGGTTTTGACCATGCCGGGCGCGATCTCGATCACGCGGACGGGCCGGCCGACGATCTCCAGGCGCAGGGTCTCGGCGAGGACGTGGGCGCCGTGCTTGGCGGCGACGTAGCCCGCGCCGCCCTCGTAGGTGTTGTGGCCGGCGGTGGAGGAGACGACCACGACCGTGCCGTCGCCGCTCGCCTCCAGCTTCGGCAGCAGGGCCTGGGTGAGGTTGAGGGTGCCGATGACGTTCGTCTCGTACATGGTGCGCCAGTCGGCCGGGTCGCCGGTGGCCACCGGGTCGGCGCCGAGCGCGCCGCCCGCGTTGTTGACGAGGACGCCGACGGTCCTGAAGGCCGACGCGAACTCGTCGACCGCCGTGCGGTCGGTGACGTCCAGCTGGTAGGCCGTCGCCGAGCCGCCCGCCGCGGCGATCTCCTCGGCCAGCGCCTCGATGCGGTCCTTGCGGCGGGCGGTGAGGACCACGCGGTATCCGGCCGCGGCGAGCTGCCGGGCGGTGGCGGCGCCGATCCCGCTGCTCGCACCGGTCACGACGGCGATGCGGGAGGCGGCGGACGGTGCGGCGGTGGCCATGGGGGCTGCTCCTCGGGTGCGTGGGGTGCGTGGGGTGCGTGGGGTGCGTGGGTGCGTGGGGTGCGGCGGGGGTGGGGTCGAGAATCCGCTCGGCCAGGATAGGCGGGAGGTGGCGCGGGGCGGGCGGTGATCTCGTCCTGTGGGCGCTGTGGGCGCTGTGGGCGGGGGGTGCTGTGGCCCGGGGGCAGGGGGTGCGGGGTCCGGCGGTCCGGTGGTCGCTGTCGTCGGTGGGGCGCTTCACCTGATGGACGGCGCCTGCCGTCCCGGCCCGGCGGGGATACATGCGTACGTTCCTGTCCCTGTCCTGGCCGACCGAGGAGTGGATGGCATGCGCCGGATGCGGGTTCCCGCCGTGCGGGGCGCGGTGGTGGGTGCGGTGGTGGCCGGCGCGCTGGCGGTCGGCGGGCTGGCGGTCGGCGGGGCGGTGCCGGCCGCCGCCGCGGACGTTCCCGAGGCCGATCTGTCGTACCACGGCTCCGCCGTGCTGGACCGCGGCCGGGTCGAGGTGCGGCTGACCCCGCGCAACCACGGTCCGGGGGACGTCCCGGACGCCACCGTACGGCTGCGCTGGTCGGCGCCGTTCGCGGACCGGCCACCGGTGCTGCCGGACGGGTGCGCGCGGACGGGGGCGCGGGAGGTGGTGTGCCGGACGGGCGCGCTGGACGCGGACACGCCGGGCGAGCGGATCGTGGTGGAGGTGTGGCTGGCGGACGGGCCGACCGAGGTGACGCTGTCGGTGGAGACGGTGTGGGGCGGTGGGGCGGTGGACCGCAACCGGGCCAACGACCGGCAGCAGGTGCTGGTGCTGGACACCGGGGACGCCTACTTCTTCTGACCGGACCGCGACGGGCGACCGGTCGGGGCGCGGTACGTCGTACCATCTGCGGACGGCGCTGACGAAGGGGTGTGCGGGCGATGTCCGGGAACGTGCGGTCGCGGTTGCTGGACGAGCTGTCCACCGTCTCCCGGCGGTACGTGGCCACGTTCGCGCTGTTCAACCAGGCCGTCGCCGACCGGCTCGGGCTGCACCCCACCGATCTCCAGTGCCTGAACCTGCTCTCGCTGGAGCGGGCGCCGGTGACGACGGGCCGGGTCGCGGAGCTGACCGGGCTGACGACGGGGTCGGCGACCCGGCTGGTGGACCGGCTGGAGAAGGCCGGGTACGTCGTGCGGCAGCGGGACGTCACCGACCGGAGGCGGGTCCTGGTGGCGACGGTGCCGGAGCGGATCGCCGAGTTCGGGCGGACGTGGGAGCGGCTGGGCGGTGACTGGAGCCATCTCTTCGCCGACCTGGACGATGCCGAGATCGCCGTGATCGTGCGGCACATGAGGCGGACGGTGGAGTTCAGCGGGGAACAGGTCGGGCGGTTGCGAGGGGGCCTGGTCTAGGACATGGCGGCCGTTCAGGACTCGTACTCGTCCTCGGATTCGGACTCGGACACGTCCGCGGATTCGGGCTCGTATTCGTACTCGGGCTCGGATTCGGGCTCGGACTCGGACATACGGCCGGGGGCGGCGCAGGGCGGTTCCGCGTCCGCCGGCCGTGGGCTGCCCCGCCACTGGCCGTTGCTGCTGGTCGGCGCGGCCGTGCTGCCCGGCGCGCTGCTGGTGCTCGTCGGGCGGTCGCTGGACGACCCGGCCGTCGAGGCGTGGCGGACGGTGTGTCTGGCGGTGACCGTGCAGGCGATGCCCTTCCTGCTGCTGGGCACGGCCCTGTCGGGGGCGATCAACGCGTTCGTGCCGGCGCGGGTGTTCCAGCGGCTGCTGCCGAAGCGGCCCGCGCTGGCGGTGCCGGTCGCGGGTGCGGCGGGAGTCGTCCTGCCGGGCTGCGAGTGCGCGTCGGTGCCGGTGGCGAACAGCCTGATCGGCAGGGGGGTGACCCCGGCCGCCGCGTTCGCGTTCCTGCTGTCGGCGCCCGCCGTGAACCCGGTCGTGCTCACCGCCACCGCGATCGCCTTCCCGGGCAGCCCGGAGATGGTGCTGGCCCGGCTGCTGGCCTCGCTGGTCACGGCGGCCGTGATGGGCTGGCTGTGGCTCTGGCTGGGCCGGGCGGAGTGGCTGCGGCCGACCGTACGGCACACCGGGCACCGGACCGGGCAGAGCAGGTGGACGGAGTTCCGGCGCGGCTTCCAGCACGACTTCCTGCACGCGGGCGGATTCCTGGTGGTCGGCGCCATGGCCGCGGCGACCTTCAACGTGGCGGTGCCGCGCTCGGTGGTGGACACGTTCGCCGGTTCGGCCTGGCTGTCGGTGCTGTTCCTGGCGGTGCTGGCGATCGTGCTGGCGGTGTGCTCGGAGGCCGACGCGTTCGTGGCGGCCTCGCTGAGCGGGTTCTCGCCGGTCGCCCGGCTGACGTTCATGGTGGTGGGACCGATGGTCGACCTGAAGCTGATCGCCCTTCAGGCGGGCACCTTCGGCCGGGCCTTCGCGTGGCGTTTCTCCGCCGCCACGGCCGTGGTGGCGGTCGTGTGCAGCGCCGTGGTGGGAGGGGTACTGCTGTGAAGCGGTTCGCGCAGGTGGGGTTGCTGGTCCTGAGCGGGCTGGGGCTGTTGCAGGCCTCGCTCTTCACGGAGTCGTACCTGCGGTACGTGAAGGAGGGCATGCGGCCGCTGCTGATCGTGTCGGGGGCGCTGCTGATCCTGCTGGGAGCGGCGGAGGCCTGGTCGGCGCGGAGGGGCGCGCGGGGCGGGAGCGACGGCGCCGACCGCGGGAGCGACGGCTCCGACCGCGGGGACGGCGGGCGGGCCCCCGGGCAGGCGCGGGAGCAGCAGCCGGCGCAGCAGGAGCAGGAGCAGGAGCACGAGCGGGAGCAGGAGGAGCAGCGGGAGCGGGAGGAGCAGCGGGAGCGGGAGCGCGGGCAGGGGCACGGGCACGACCACTCCGGCGTTCCCCGCGTCGCCTGGCTGCTGTTCCTGCCCGCGCTGAGCCTGCTCTTCTACGCCCCGCCCGCGCTCGGTTCGTACACCGCCTCCCGCGAGGCGCCCAAGGCCGTGGCCGTCGTGGAGGAGGACGGTTTCGAGGCGCTGCCCGCGACCTCGCCGCTGCCCATCACCCTGACCGACTTCACCCAGCGGGTGCAGCAGGACACCGCGCGGGCCATCGAGAGGCGCCAGGTCCGGATGACGGGGTTCGTCACGCCCGTCGCGGGGGGCGACGGCTGGTATCTGACCCGCATCCTGCTGTCGTGCTGTGCGGCGGACGCGCAGTCGGTGAAGGTGCGGGTGTACGGCGTCGAGGCGCCCGCCGCCGACACCTGGGTGACGGTGACCGGGGCCTGGCACCCGGCCGGCTCCCTGGGGACCTCCTCGGCGGCGGTCGCGCTGGACGCGGACACCGTGGAGAAGGTCGAGCGGCCGACGAACGGGTACACGGACGCCCTGCCGATCGGCTCGTGACACCGGGCGGGCCGAGGCGCGCCCTCGACGTGACGAAACCTGTTCGAGTGACTCCGCGGTTCTGTCTCGCCCGAGGCCGGTGGGCCGCGATTAGCGTGAGGGCCGCCCACCAGGTCCGGCAGTCCCGTGGAGTAACAGATGACTTCTTCCCGTCACGCGCTTGTGTCGCCGTCGCCGTCGCCGTCGCCGGGAACTCCCTTCGAGTTCCCGCGCATCCAGAAGCGGCTGCCTCTGCGCGCCCATCCGAAGCACGCGCAGATCGAGGAGGAGTGCCATCGCTGGGCCCGGCCCCACCTCGTGGACCACTTCGGGGACGAACAGCTCGCGGAGCGCCATGTCGCGCAGCGGATGGCCTACTGGGCCTGCGTGTGTTACCCGCACATGCTGGACGACCGGTGCTTCATCCTGCCGAACATCGTGATCCCGGCCGGCATCTGCGACGACTCGTTCTCCGGCCCCGGGGCCCACAGGGACCCCGAGCGGACGGAGGACCTGCGGCGGCGGTGGCTCGGCGTGCTCGACGACGAGCCGGTGGCTCCCGACTTCCCCGCCGGCCGGATGCTGTACGACGCCCTCGCTCCGGCGTGGCCGCAGATGCCGCAGACGCTCGCGGACCGCTACCGAGCCGCGTTCCGGGACGTCGTCGCGTCGTCCGTCGTCGAGGCCGACGACCGCGTCCACGACGGCATCCTGCCGTTCGACGCCTACCTCGAACTGCGGCTCACCGACCTGTTCGGCCGCTGGGCCACCTGCCAGACCGAATACGCCCTCGGGTGCGACCTCACCGCCGAACTCGCCACGGACGCCACCCTCGCCAAGGCCCGGGACCTGGCCGTCAACCACCTGACCCTGGTCAACGACCTCTTCTCCGTTCCCGCGGGGAGCCGCCTGCCCTCGTCCCCCGAGGAGTGCGAGGCCGGAGAGGCCATGAACTCCCTGGGGCTCCTCATGCGCACCGAGTCGCTCACCCTCCAGCAGGCGGCCGACAGACTCGCCGAGCTCATCGCCTGGACCGAGGACGCGTTCTGCCGCGCGTGCGCCGACATCGTCCACCGGGACGGTCCGGTCCACCCCGACGTGCCGCGTTACCTGAACGAACTCGGGCACCTCATCAGCGGCAACCGGCACTACCGCACGCTCGTCGCCCGCTCCCGCGGCGACGCCGTGGGCGAGGGGAGGGGGAAGGCGTCCGGGACGGTGACCCTCGGGCGCCTCGGGACCGTCCACACGCCCCGCACCCACCTGGGAGCGGGCGCCGCACGGCATCCCGACGGCACCGACCACGGCTGACGGCGCACCGACCACGACTGACGGCGCACCGACCACGACCGACGGCGCACCGACCACGATTGACAGCGCACCGACCACGACTGACGGCGCACCGCCACGCCGTCACGCCACCGCGCCACACCACGTGGCCCATCGCCGGTGACCCGTTGACGAAGGCCGCTCCTGGCAGCCGCCCGGACCGGCCCGGCCCGAGCCCCCGCTCGCCATCGCCCTCGGCAGACCCACGCCGAGGGCGATGGCATCCCCCCTCACCGTCCCCACCCTTCCCGCGCCGACGGAAGCCGATGACGGACGACGGAAGCCATGACGGACGACGGAAGCCGATGACGGACGAGGAAGACGCCGGGGAATACCCGGCGACAGCGCACAGTTCCAGGGGTATAGTTGAACCGTCAACAACTTGAAGGGTGAGCGGCCATGCAGTTCGGGATCTTCACCGTCGGCGACGTCACGCCGGACCCCACCACGGGACGTACGCCGACCGAGCGCGAGCGGATCAAGGCCATGGTCGCCATCGCGCTGAAGGCCGAGGAGGTCGGCCTGGACGTCTTCGCGACCGGCGAGCACCACAACCCGCCGTTCGTGCCGTCGTCCCCGACCACGATGCTCGGCTACATAGCCGCGCGCACGGAGAAGCTGATCCTCTCCACCTCGACCACCCTCATCACCACCAACGACCCGGTGAAGATCGCCGAGGACTTCGCGATGCTCCAGCACCTGGCCGACGGGCGCGTCGACCTGATGATGGGACGCGGCAACACCGGGCCGGTCTACCCCTGGTTCGGGCAGGACATCCGACAGGGCATCAACCTCGCCGTCGAGAACTACGCCCTGCTGCACCGGCTGTGGCGCGAGGACGTCGTCGACTGGGAGGGCAAGTTCCGCACGCCGCTCCAGGGCTTCACCTCGACGCCCCGGCCGCTGGACGGCGTCGCGCCCTTCGTCTGGCACGGTTCCATCCGCTCGCCGGAGATCGCCGAGCAGGCCGCCTACTACGGCGACGGCTTCTTCCACAACAACATCTTCTGGCCCGCCGACCACACCAAGCGCATGATCGAGCTCTACCGGAAGCGGTACGCGCACTACGGGCACGGCACGCCCGAGCAGGCCGTCGTCGGCCTCGGCGGCCAGGTGTTCATGCGGAAGAACGCGCAGGACGCCGTCCGCGAGTTCCGGCCGTACTTCGACAACGCCCCCGTGTACGGGCACGGGCCCTCGCTGGAGGAGTTCACCGAGCAGACCCCGCTGACCGTCGGCTCTCCGCAGCAGGTGATCGAGAAGACGCTGTCCTTCCGCGAGTACGCCGGCGACTACCAGCGCCAGCTGTTCCTGATGGACCACGCCGGGCTGCCGCTGAAGACCGTGCTGGAGCAGCTCGACCTGCTCGGCGAGGAGGTCGTGCCCGTGCTGCGCAGGGAGTTCGCCAAGGGCCGCCCGGCCGACGTGCCGGAGGCCCCGACCCACGCTTCCCTCAAGGCCGCCCAGGAGGTGACCGTCGCATGAAGCTCGTCGTCGTCTCGGCCGGGCTGAGCGTCCCGTCGTCCACCCGCCTGCTGGCCGACCGGCTGGCCGCCGCCACCGCCGAGCGGGTCTCGGCGGTGGCGGCGGAGCCCGAGGTCCAGGTCGTGGAGCTGCGCGACCTCGCCGTGGAGATCGCGCACCACTTCACCAACGGCTTCCCCGGGCGGCAGCTGGCGGCCGCGCTGGACGCGGTCGCGGACGCGGACGGACTGATCGTCGTCACGCCGGTGTTCTCCGCGTCGTACAGCGGACTGTTCAAGTCGTTCTTCGACGTCATGGAGAAGGACGCGCTGGCCGGGAAGCCGGTCCTGATCGCCGCCACCGGAGGGACGGCCCGGCACTCGCTGGTGCTGGAGCACGCCCTGCGTCCGCTCTTCGCCTACCTGCGGGCCGTCGTCGTCCCGACCGAGGTCTACGCCGCCTCCGAGGACTGGGGCGCGGAGGGGCTGCCGGAGCGCGTCGAACGGGCGGCGGGGGAGCTGGCGGCGCTGGCCGGCGGCCTGTCCGCGGCCCGGCCCGCCCGGCCCGCCCGGACGGCCCTCGACGTCGTGCCCTTCGAGGAGCAGCTCGCCGCGCTGCGGCCGGCGGGGTGAGACGCGCCTCGGGACGGGGGCACGGGGGCACGGGGGGACCGGGGGCGGGGGCTGCGGCACCCCCGTGCCCCCGGTCCCCGCCCCGTCCCCGGGTGAGAGGCGCGTAAGAAAGGGCGCCGGGTGAGCCGCCCGTCACGGCGTACGGCCGGGGCGGCTTGGCAGACTGGCCCCGTGCCTCCCACCGTGCTCCTCGCCGAAGACGACCGCGCGATCCGCCACGCCCTGGAACGGGCCCTGACCCTGGAGGGCTATCGGGTGACGGCGGTCGCCGACGGCGTCGAGGCGCTCGCGCACGCCCACCGGACGCCCCCGGACGTGCTGGTCCTGGACGTCATGATGCCCGGCATCGACGGCCTCCAGGTCTGCCGCGTGCTGCGCGCCGAGGGCGACAGCACGCCCATCCTGATGCTGACGGCGCTCGTGGAGACCGCCGACCGGATCGCCGGGCTGGACGCGGGCGCCGACGACTACGTCGTGAAACCCTTCGACGTCGAGGAGGTCTTCGCCCGGCTGCGGGCCCTGCTGCGCCGCACCGGCCCGACACCGGCGGCGGCCCCCGTCGACGTACCGAAGCCGGCCGCGGCCTCCGCCCGCCACCACCTGGAGGCCGCCGGACTGCGCATGGACCCGCAGGCGCGGCGCGCCTGGCGCGGCGAGCGGGAGCTGGAGCTGACCCGCACCGAGTTCGAACTGCTGGAACTGCTCGTGCGCAACGCCGGCGTCGTCCTCGACCACTCCACGATCTACGACCGCATCTGGGGCTACGACTTCGGCCCCGGCTCCAAGAACCTCGCCGTCTACGTCGGCTACCTGCGCCGCAAGCTCGACGCGCCCGGCGCCCCGCAGCTGATCCACACCGTGCGGGGCGTGGGTTACGTGCTGCGGGAAGACTGAGGGGCGGACCCGGTGGGCGGCCGCCCGAGGCGGTGGATGTCCCGGCGGCGCTGGCGGCTCGTGTCGCTGCGCACCACCTTCGCGGTGTCCTTCGCCGCCGTGACCGCCGCCGTCACCGTCCTCGTCGGCGTGCTGTCCTACTCGGCCGCCGCCCGGCTGGTGCGGGTGGACCAGGAGTCGGTCTTCGACGAGGTCGTGCAGGACCTGCGGGACGAGGTGCGCCAGCGGGCCATGCACCCCGGGGACTTCTCCTCCGCCGCGCCGGGCCACGACATCGTGCGCCCGGCCCGCACGGACGTGCAGGTGCTCGGCCCGGACGGGGCGGTCGTCGACCCCGGCAGCCCCGGGCTGCCGGTCGTGGCCGCCGACCGGGACGTCGCCGCCGCCCCGACGGCGGGGACGCTGACCGAGCACGAGGACGTCGACGTCGGCAACGACGTCTACCGCGTCGCGACCGTCGCGCTGGGCGGCGGGCGGGGCGCCGTGCAGGTCGCCCAGGAGTTCAGCGACACGGAGGACCTGCTGCGCGCGCTCCTGCGGCGGACGCTGCTGCTGATGGCCGCGGTCGTCACCGCCGCGGGCCTGTTCGGCTGGTGGCTGGCCCGGCGCATCACCCACCGCCTGGTCATCCTCACCACCGCGGCGGAGGACGTCGCCCGCACCCGCCGGCTGGGCGTCCAGGTGCCCGTCACCGGCTACGACGAGGTCGGCCGCCTCGGCCGCGCCTTCGACCGCATGCTGGGCCGCCTCGCCCAGTCCGAGGAGGACCAGCGGCGCCTGGTCCAGGACGCGGGCCACGAACTGCGCACCCCGCTGACCTCACTCCGTACGAACATCTCGCTGCTGCGCCGCATCGACGAACTGCCCCCCGCCACCCGGGACGAACTCGTCGCCGACCTCGGACAGGAGGCCCGCGAACTCACCGACCTCGTCAACGAACTGGTCGACCTCGCCGCCGGCCAGTCCGACACCGAACCGCCCCGCCGCATCGACCTCGCCGACCTCGCCGAGGAGGTCGCCGTCCTCGCCCGCCGGCGCACCGGCCGGCAGATCCTGGTCCGCGCGAGCGGCGACACCACCACCCACGGGCGGGCGGGCATGCTCCAGCGGGCGCTGTCCAACCTCGTCGAGAACGCCACCAAGTTCGACCGCGGGGGCCGGGCACCCGTCGAGATCAACGTCACCGGCCCCGCCCGGCCCGGCACGGTCCGCGTGGAGGTCCTCGACCGCGGCCCCGGCATCACCGACGCCGACCTCACCCGCGTCTTCGACCGCTTCTACCGCGCGGCGGACGCGCGCTCCCTGCCGGGCTCCGGCCTGGGCCTGTCCATCGTCCGCGAGGTGGCCCTGTCCCACGGCGGGGCACCGTTCGCCCACGGCCGGGCGGGAGGCGGTTCGGTGATCGGGTTCACGGTGGGCGGACACCGGGCGAGCGAGGCGTGAGCGGGGACGCGCTGGTCTTGCGGCTGTGGGGTGAGCGGGGATGGTCTTGCGGCTGTGGGGTGAGCGGGGATGGTCTTGCGGCTGTGGGGTGAGCGGGGATGGTCTTGCGGCTGTGGGGTGAGCGGGGATGGTCTTGCGGCTGTGGGGTGAGCGGGGATGGTCCTGCGGCTGTGGGGTGAGCGGGGATCGTTCTGCGGCTGTGGGGTGAGCGCGGGCCGTCGGCGTTCGTGGGTGACGTGCTCGTACGGCGGTGGGGGCGGGCGGGTCCGACGGCGGGCGCGGACGACGCGGCCCCGGTGGCGGCGTACGAGCGGGCCGGGGTGAGCAGGTATGCCTTCGGGGCGGCGAGCGACGGCGGGCCGGTCGGTACGCCGGGTGACGGAGGGCCGCCGGACGAGGAGAGCCGCCGGACGAGGAGGGCCGTGCCGTCCGCCGGGTGGGACCTGGCGGCCGAGCGGTTCACCGGGCGCCCGCGGGCCGGACGGTCCGCAGGGCAGGGAGGGAGTCGACGCATGCTGAACGACCAGGAAGCCGCCGTGCTGGCGGCGATCGACGGGGCGGCCGCCGCGCGGACCCTGCTGGAGCTGATCGCGATACCCAGCGTCACCGGCAGCGCCGCCGAGTCCGAGATCCAGCACCACCTCGCCGGACGGCTGGAGCGGCTCGGGCTCGACGTCGACCTGTGGGGCATGGACCTGCCCACCCTGTACGCGCACCCCGGATTCCCGGGGACGGAGGCGCCCCGGGAGGAGGCCTGGGGGCTCGTGGCACACACGCCCGACGGGGGCGACGGGCCGACCCTGATCCTCCAGGGGCACGTGGACGTCGTACCGCCCGGGGACCTCGCGGCCTGGGAGGGCGACCCGTTCGCGCCCCGGGTGAGCGGGGACGTGGTGCACGGGCGCGGTGCCTGCGACATGAAGGCCGGCCTCGCCGCGCACCTGGCCGCGCTGGCGGCGGTCCGGGCGGCCGGCGTGCGGCTGCGCGGGCGGGTCGCGGTGCACTTCGTCGTCGGGGAGGAGGACGGCGGGCTCGGCACCTTCGGCACGCTGCACCGCGGTCACACCGGCGACGCGTGCCTCATCGCCGAGCCGACGGCCGGCACGGTGATCACCGCCAACGCCGGAGCGCTCACCTTCCGGATCGCCGTCCCCGGCAGGGCCGCGCACGCCAGCTCGCGCGAGGCCGGGGTCAGCGCGATCGACGCCTACCTGCCGCTGCACCGCGCGCTGGCCCGGCTCGAAGCCGTACGCAACCGGGCCCCCGACCCGCTCCTCGCCGAATACCCGATCCCCTACTCCCTCTCCGTGGGCACCCTGCGCTCCGGGGACTGGGCGAGCAGCGTGCCGGACCTGCTCCTCGCGGAGGGGCGGCTGGGGGTGAGTCTGGGGGAGGACCCGGCCGAGGCGCGGGCGGCCCTGGAGCGGTGCGTGGCCGAGGCGTGCGCGGCCGACCCCTGGCTGCGCGAGCACCCGGCGACGGTGACCTGGCCGGGCGGGCAGTTCGCGAGCGGGCGGCTCCCTGCGGGGCATCCGCTGCGCGACACCGTGGCGGGGGCGTACGCCGACGCGACCGGTGCCCCGCGCCCGCGGGAGCGCGGGGCGACGTACGGCAGCGACCTGCGGCTGTACGCCGCCGCCGGGATCCCTGCCCTCCAGTTCGGGCCGGGCGACATCGCGGTCGCGCACAGTGCGCGGGAGCACGTGTCCGTACGGGAGGTGGTGGACGCGGCGCGTGCGGTGGCGCTGACGGTGCTGCGGACGGTCGGGACCAAGTGAGGGACCGGTGCGGACCGGTGCGGACCGGTGAGGGCCGGTGAGGGCCGGTGCGGACCGGTGAGGGCCGGTGCGGGACCGGTGGACCCGGGGCCCTGGTGGGCGGGCCGGTGGTGTTCTGGATCACATGCCATGAGGTGAGTGCCGACCCGGGGTGATTCCCGTACCCACCCTTGACGAGCGAAGTCCGGGTGCGACGATGAGGCTTCATGACGGCAGGGTGGTGTTCCCGCACGGTTCGGGCGGCGGTGTTCGCGGCCGTCTGCGTGCTGCTCGCCGCCCTGGGCCACGTCATGATGTCCGGCGGTTCCGTCCCCGCGGGGGCGCTGGCCGCAGGCGCGGCCGTGACCGGTGCGGCGGGCTGGTGCCTGGCGGGCCGGGAGCGCGGGCTGCCGCTGATCGTGACGGTCGTGGTCGCCGCCCAGACGGCACTGCACTGGGCGTTCTCCCTCGCGCAGCGGGCGGGTACGAGAACGACCGGATCGGCCGCCGACCGCATGGAGTCCATGGACTCCATGGGTCACATGTCCATGGACATGGGCTCCATGGACATGGGCCTCATGTCGATGGGGCACGCGATGCACGACACGGGCCACATGGACCTGGGCCACATGGACCTGGGCCACGCCGGGACGGGTGGCTTCCCGGGCGGCTCGTCGTCGTTCGGCATGCTCGCCGCCCACGTGCTCGCCGCGCTGTTGTGCGGCCTGTGGCTGGCCCACGGCGAGAAGGCCGCGTTCCGCATCCTGCGGGCCGTCGCCGGATGGCTGGCCGCGCCGCTGCGGGTGCCGCTCGCTCCGCCCGCCGTCCAGGTCCGCCCCCGCCCGCGGCCGCGTCGCCCCCGATCGGAGCGGGCGCCGGGCCTCCTTCCGCTCGTCCACGCCATCACCTCTCGGGGTCCCCCTGCGGGGACGGCTGTCGTCTGAGGACAGCTGGTGTCCCGAGGCCGCCCGTGCGTGCCTCGGGCTCGGTCGTACGCCCACCCGGACGCCGCCGCGTGCCGCGTTGTCGCGGCGCCGCGACTCCGTGACGCGACTCGGTGACTCCGCGCCGCAGGGCCGACCGACCTCCCCCCTTCACCGGACCGACCGCCCGCGCCCGCGTGGGCCCGGACCGGATCTCGCATCCCGAGAAGGACACCTGGTGACCAGGAGAACTGCTGTGCCCGCCTCTCGTACCGCCGGTCGTACCGCTCGCGGCACGACCGGCACACCGTCGTCGCTCGACGACTCGATCACGGCATGGGCGCTCGCCGCGCGAGGAGGTGACACGGACGCCGTCGAGCGGTTCGTGCGTGCCGTGCACCGTGACGTCCAGCGCTACGTCGCCCATCTGTGCGGCGATCCGCAGGCCGTCGACGACCTCGCGCAGGACACGTTCCTGCGGGCGCTCGGCAGCCTGCACCGCTTCGAGGGCCGCTCCTCGGCGCGCGCCTGGCTGCTGACCATCGCCCGCCGCACGGTGATCGACAGCCTCCGGTGCGCCGCCGCCCGGCCCCGCCTGTCCGACGTGCCGGACTGGCAACTGGCCGTCGAGAAGGCGCAGCCGCGGGACCTGCCCGGCTTCGACGACGGCATCGCCCTGCTGGATCTGCTGGCGTCGCTGCCGGACGAGCGACGGGAGGCGTTCGTCCTCACGCAGATGGCCGGCCTGCCGTACGCGGACGCGGCTGCGCTCAGCGACTGCCCCGTCGGCACGGTCCGCTCCCGGGTCGCCCGGGCCCGCGCGACCCTGATGGAGCTGCTCGACGCCGGAGCCACCGCCCCCGTCCTGGAGGCGGTGGGGGAGGAGGCACGGCCCGCCGCTCTGGCGGCCTGAGCCCCGGTACGAGGGTGCATACGAGGGTGAGGGGGTGTCGGTACCCGCCGTGGACGGCCGCCGGCAGCGCACCTTCAGCCGACGTCACGGTCAGCTGAAGGTGCGGCGGTAGGCGTGCGGGCTGACCCCCGTGGTGCGTTTGAAGCGTTCACGGAAGGCGGTGGGGGAGCCGAAGCCGACCTGGCCGGCGATGCGTTCCACGGAGTGGTCGGTGGTCTCCAGCAGGTGCTGGGCCTGGCGGACGCGGGCGCGGTGGAGCCACTGGAGCGGCGTGGTGCCGGTCTGTTCGCGGAAGCGCCGGATCAGGGTGCGCGTGCTGGTCCCGGCACGGGCGGCGATGTCCTCCAGGCTGAGGTCGTGGCCCAGGTTCTCCTGCAACCAGGCGAGCAGCGGTTCGAGTACCGACCCCTGGGGCCGGGGCGGGTGGTCGTGGACGATGAACTGCGCCTGTCCGCCCTCCCGTTCGAGCGGCATGACGGACAGGCGGGCGGCGTCGGCGGCGACGGCCGAGCCGTAGTCCCGGCGGATCATGTGCAGGCACAGGTCCAGTCCCGCGGCGGCACCCGCAGAGGTGAGGATCTGCCCGTTGTCCACGTACAGGACCGTCGGGTCGACCTCGACGTCCGGGTGGGCGGCGGCCAGGAGGCCGGCCGCGATCCAGTGGGTGGTGGCCCGCAGGCCGTCGAGGAGTCCAGTGGCGGCCAGCGGGAAGGTGCCCGAGCAGATGGAGGCGATCCGCGTGCCCTTCCCGGCGGCCGCCCGCAGCGCGTCCCGGACGGCCGGGGAGAGCGGCGCCGCGGGCTCGGCCGTGCCGGGCACGATGACCGTGTCCGCGTCCTCCAGCCCCTCCCCCAGGGCGCGCGCAGGATGAAGGCTCCCGCGTCCACCTCCGGGTGTTCCGCGCACACGCGGACCCGGTAGCCGGGCCGCCCGTCCGGCAGCCGGGTGCGGGCGAACACCTCGAGCGGCGTGGACAGGTCGAACGGGATCACCCGGTCCAGCGCGAGTACGGCGACGGTGTGCATGGCGGGAGCGGTCTCGTCGACTGGCGTGCCGCCGGCGGGCCGCTCATCACCCGGTGAGCACGCCCGCCCGTACGGGCTAGCGCACCCACCCGGTGTACTGCTGCCCGCCATTTCGGTTCGAGGTGACGGAGCGGGACCGTATGCCGCCGCTCTCGACGGCCGAGTTCACCGCGCGCACCAGCCACGCGTTGACCGACAGGCCCTCGCGTGCGGCCGCCTCCTCGGCGCGCGCCTTGAGCGGGGCCGGGAGCCGCAGGTTGACCCGCGCGGTGGTGCTGTCCTCGTCGGTGGGCGCCGGAGCCGGTGCCTTCAGCGGCTCGGGCCGGTCGGCCGGCCCCTCGAAACCGGCGTCACCCGGCGGCGGTGTCACGACGAACTCGGGGTCGAGCCCTCGCAGCCGTACGTCGACGGAGCCGGGGGCGAGTTCACGGGTGATCTCGTCCATGGCGGCGGACAGCACGTTCAGCAGGGTCAGCCGGGCCGCCGACTCCAGCGGCGCGGTCAGTCGCTCGGCCAGCGCGCGGGCGTCCTCCCCTCCGGCTTCCGCGGCCACCGCGAGTTCCCGGCGGAGTGTGTCGACGTACGGCGTGAGGTCCATGACGCCATGGTGGCACCCGGGTGGGTGCACGGTGGGACCCGGCACTTGATCGGGCGAGTGGGCAGTCCACCCTGCGGGGCGGAGCGGGCGCGTGGGATCGCCGGCACGGCGCTGCGACCTGTTCAGGTGAACGAGGCTCTTGATGTCCTCGCCGATCCCGAGGGCAACGAGTTCTGTGTGCTGGATCCCCGGGAGATTTACCGGGACACCGGGCCGATCGCCGCGGTGGTGGCTGCGGATCTGCTCCGGCGGCTACCGGCACGGTGTCGCATAGGTCGCGCGGGCGCGTGCGGAGCGAACAAAGGGAAGGCGCAGGCCGTGGAGGTTCGAGGCAACTTGCTCTATGTAATCGGAGGTATATACCGTTGATTGCATGACGGAGTGGTGGGAGATCGAGCCCGAGGTGCGGGATTGGCTGGACCTGCTTCCGCTCCGCCTCTACCGGCGTGTGGAGGACAAGACGGACCGCCTCTTGGGCGAGCCGACGACGCTTGGTGAGCCGTACTCGCGTCACCTGGGCGGCAAGCTGCGTGAATTGCGCTTCGAGCTGGACGGCGAGGCGGTGCGCATCCCGTACTGGCTCGCCCCCGGGCAGAGGATCGTTCTGCTCACGGTGTTTCGTAAGACGAGGATGCGTGAGGCGGCAGAAGTCGAGCGTGCGCAGCAGGCCTAGAAGGTCTGCGAGGCCGAGCACGACCGGGCCGAGCACACCTACGATCGACGCAGGGAGAGTTGATGAATCACAGCACGTGGAGGACGCGCCGGGCGCGGCAGCTTGCGGGCGAGGCGGTGGAGTACGACCAGGAGTACGTCGACGCGCGGCTGGCCGGCGATCTCGGGCAGGCGGTCTACGACCGTCGGATCGAGCTCGGCTTGTCCCAGGCCGAGCTCGCCGAGCGAGCCGGGATGACGCAGCCTCAGGTGTCCCGGATGGAGGGCGGCGACACCGTGCCCACTCTCCCGTTGCTGCGACGCCTGGCCAAGGCCCTGGACGGCACCCTGAACCTGGCCATCGACGAGGGCGACTCCCACGTCACCTTCACCCCGCACGCCGCCTGAACCGGCCCGCGCCCGGCACACAAGACGAGGGCGGGGTCCCGAGAACCCCGCCCGACCCCCACGAACCCCCGGCTCAGGGCCACACCAGGTCGTACGGCTGGTGCCCCGCCTCATGCAGCGGTGGCTGAAGGTCTGCCACACGTGCAGCGATGGGGAGGGGCAGGGGGCTGAACGCCGGATTGTGCGCTGACCTGGGGATACTGCTCTCGGTGGTTCTCAACGGTTGACGCCGTTTCCTGGGCTTATGCGCTCTGGATGTGCCCTCAAGAGGCGCAAGCCACGGCCAGCGCTGAAGTGTGGCTACTCAAGGTCCGATGTAGTTGCAGCAGCCGAGGGTGGGCGACGTCAGTTCTGTTTCTCTCCCAAGGCTGTGCGCAGCCAGTCCAGAGACCCGGTCGCCAGCACCGCGTCGGCGAGTTCATTGGCCGACTTCGTGGTGAGCCGACCGCGGCTGTTGTCGATCCAGCGCTGCGCGTTCTCGTAGCCCTGGGCCTTGTACTCGATGCCCTGGATCATGCATTCCAGTTTGTCGGCGTCCCGGGCACAGATCGCCTCGGCGGATTCCTTGGCCTCGTATTCGGCGACGAGTTCCCTCACGGCTGAGGCCAGGATCTCGGGCATACCGGCGACCTGGTCGGCGGTGACCGCCTGTGGGTCCGCCTCGGTAGCGTACTTTTTGCCAAGGTGATTAACGTCCCCGGTCCGCGTCTCCTGGGAGTCGTGCCACACCGCGAGGTAAGCGGCCCGCGCAGGGTCGGCGCCTTCGAGTTTCGCGATGATCGTCGCAAGCAGAGCCGTGCGCCAGGAGTGCTCCGCCACCGACTCCGGGTCGCCTACCCCGGCCATCCACCAGCCGGTGCGCTTGGTCTGCTTCAGCGTGCCCGCCTCGTACAGGAAACGCGCTACCGCGGACAGGTCTTCAGCCACCGTCGGACTCCTCTCACGCCTCGGCGAGGCGGATCGCGTACCGGATGCTCTCCAACTCCCGACGCCCGCGCACCGGAAGCTCCCGGCTATCCAACATCACAGGCAGCCGGTCGCGCAGGGCGCGTCCTGCTGCTCCGGATCGCAGCAGGTGGGGCCGTACCTGGAGCAGGGACCACACGGAGTGGATGTTGAGGTCGACGTAGCCGTGATGCGGCGCGAGACCGTGCGCGAGATGGGCGAGGAGCTTGTCGCCCGGCCACGGCCCAGGGGTGCGAGCGGCAATGAAGTCGTCGCTCAACTCCAAGTGGGCGGTCTCGCCGACCCAGTACGCCCAGTAGTTCAGATTCGCGGCCTCGCCGGCGTCATCGTCGATGAGGGCGGCGTCGATGAAGTGACCCATGTGATCCCGGTCCCCTCGCCGGGCCGAGACCGCGGCAAGGGACCGAGAGTTGAGCCAGCCCGTGAGCCAGTCGCCGGAGCGTTCCGTGCCCTGCTGGTGAGCGAGCCACTCGGAGGTGTCGGCTTGGCCGTCGTACCCGGAGAGATAGAGGGCCTGGCGGCGGAGCAGGAACTGCTCCTCGCCACGGGCCTGTTCCGCGGTGCGTCGCATTCGTGTGAAGAAGCGTGCCCGGTCGGAGGCCGACAGCTCCGGCCCGGCCGGCGCGGGTCCTCGGCGCTTGCGGGGCGGGGCGGCTAGGTCGCGGACCGGCTGGGGTGGCACGTGGTTGAGGGGCCAGGCGAGGACCTCGACGAGGTCACGCTGCATCACCCAGGCCCCGAGCGGGCTTGCCGCGACGTCGGCCTCGTCGTCGAGGGCGTCGGCGAGGAGTACGTCCGCCTCCAGGGCGCGGTCGAGTGCTTGCAGGAGCGCGGGGGCGGTGCCCATCTGCATCAGCCGATGACGGTGCACGAGCATCTGCCCGACCGGCACGGCGGTCAGCGGGCGGCGGCCGGATTCCCAGCCCGCGACCCCGCCGCCCGCCCCCCACGAACCCCCGGCTCAGGGCCACACCAAGCAGTAAGCCTGATGCCCCGCCTCATGCAGCCGATGGCTGAAGTCCTGCCACTCGTGCAGCAGTTGGTACACGTTGAACGCGTCCCGCGGTCCGCCCCGGTCCGGGACCGTCGACCAGATGAAGGCCGCCGCGCCGACCGCCTCCTCGCCGATGTCACGGAGGGGGTCCACCACCGTCATGGGGAGTTTGACCACGGCGTAGTCGGGGTGCAGGACGACCAGTTCCAGCGGGGGGACCCGGTGCAGCGGGACACCCTCGATGCCCGTCAGGACCATCGCCGCCATCGTCTCGGGCTTGATCTTGGTGAACATGCCGTTCATGCCGAGCTCGTCGCCGCCGAGTTCCTCGGGGCGCATCGAGATCGGGACACGGGCCGCGGTCGCGCCGTCCGGCGCGCCGAAGTACTTGTACGTCACCCCCACCCGACCACCATTCCTGATCCCCGCCCGCAGGCCGTCCGTCCGGCGGTCGGTCGGCTGGGGCTCACTCGGTACGCCCTGTGCCTGACGTGCTTCGGTACTGTCAGCGGCTGCCTCCGCGTCGCGCCGGTGCCTTCCCCGCCGGGCACGTCGAGGGCCCAGGTCATCAGTCCCCTCGCCCAGCCCGCCACCGCGATGCATATCTCCACCCGACTGCTTTTCTAGGACGCGTGACGCCCGCCGCGCAACCCGATCATCGTGTCAGTGACCTCCCCCACGGCCGCCCGCCGAAACGTGCGGTGAAACACCTGTCCGCAGGATCTTCGCAGCCCTCCGGCACATCGTCGGTGCGGGCCGCGTCCAGTGCCCACAGTTTCGCAGACGGCGGACGGGACGGACGGGCAAGCCGGGCTGCCGGTGGCGGCCCCGCTGCCGCCGGACCGCCCTGGCCTACCCTGAGGATGTCACTGGCAACCGCAGTCCCAGAAGTCGGAGAAGGTCGGAGTAGCCGCAGGTCATGAGCGAAATGCCTTATTCATACGATGCGCCCGTCTCGCAGGCCCTGTTCGACCGTGCGGCCGCCGTCACGCCAGGTGGTGTGAACTCGCCGGTGCGCGCCTTCCGTGCCGTGGGCGGTACGCCCCGGTTCATGGTGTCCGGCAGCGGTCCGTACCTGACCGACGCCGACGGGCGGGAGTACGTCGATCTCGTCTGTTCCTGGGGACCCATGATCCTCGGGCACTCGCACCCCGAGGTCCTCGCCGCCGTACAGGAGGCCGTCGTCCGCGGCACCTCCTTCGGTACGCCCGGTGAGGGCGAGGTCGCGCTCGCCGAGGAGATCGTCGCGCGGGTCGAGCCGGTCGACCAGGTGCGGCTGGTGTCCAGCGGGACCGAGGCCACCATGTCGGCCATCCGGCTCGCCCGCGGGTTCACCCGGCGCACCAAGGTGATCAAGTTCGCCGGCTGCTACCACGGTCACGTGGACTCCCTGCTCGCCGCGGCGGGCTCCGGCGTGGCCACCTTCGCGCTGCCCGACACCCCTGGTGTCACCGGTGCCCAGGCCGGCGACACCATCGTGCTGCCGTACAACGACCTGGAGGCCGTGCAGGAGGCCTTCCACCGGCACCCCGGCGAGATCGCGTGCGTGATCACCGAGGCCTCCCCGGGCAACATGGGCGTCGTGCCGCCGCTGCCCGGGTTCAACCAGGGGCTCAAGGACGCCTGCGCCAACAACGGCGCCCTCTACATCTCCGACGAGGTCATGACCGGCTTCCGTACGAGCCGCGCCGGCTGGTACGGCGTCGACGGGGTCAAGCCGGACCTGATGACCTTCGGGAAGGTGATGGGAGGCGGGTTCCCGGCCGCGGCCTTCGGCGGACGGGCCGACGTCATGGCGCACCTCGCGCCCGCCGGGCCCGTCTACCAGGCCGGCACCCTCTCCGGGAACCCGATCGCGACCGCCGCCGGGCTCGCCCAGCTCCGGCTCCTCGACGACGCCTCCTACGCCACGCTCGACGCCGTCTCGGAGCAGATCAGGGGGCTGGTGTCGGAGGCGCTGTCCAAGGAGGGCGTCGCGCACACCGTGCAGAGCGCCTCCAACATGTTCTCCGTCTTCTTCACGGACCGCGCGGTGCGCACCTACGAGGACGCCAAGGCGCAGGACTCCTTCCGCTTCACGGCGTTCTTCCACTCGCTGCTGGCGAACGGCGTTTACCTGCCGCCGTCGTCCTTCGAGTCGTGGTTCGTGTGCACGGCCCACGACGAGCGGGCCGTCCAGCGGATCGCCGACGCCCTCCCGGCGGCGGCCCGAGCGGCGGCGGAGGCCACGGCGGCATGAGCGTCAGCAGCAGCGACAACAGCAACAGCAGCAACGGCAGCGACATCACCGTCGTCCATCTCATGCGCCACGGTGAGGTGGCCAACCCGGACGGCATCCTCTACGGCCGTCTCGCCGGCTACCACCTCTCCGAGCTCGGCCGGCAGATGGCCGACCGGGTCGCCGAGCACCTCGCCTCCCGGGACGTCACCCACGTCTGCGCCTCCCCGCTGGAGCGGGCGCAGGAGACGGCGACCCCCATCGCCAAGGCGCACGGCCTGGACCTCGCCACCGACGAGCGGCTCATCGAGGCCGACAACGTCTTCCAGGGCAAGACCTTCGGCGTCGGCGACGGTGCCCTGCGCCGGCCCGAGAACTGGCGGCACGTCTACAACCCGTTCAAGCCGTCCTGGGGCGAGCCGTACGTCGACCAGGTGGTGCGGATGATGGGCGCGCTGGACGCGGCCAAGGACCGGGCGCGGGGGCACGAGGCGGTGCTCGTCAGCCACCAGCTGCCGATCTGGACCGTGCGGTCCTACGTCGAGCGGCGGCGGCTGTGGCACGACCCGCGCAGGCGGCAGTGCACGCTCGCCTCCCTGACGACGTTCACCTACCGGGGCGACACGATCGTCTCCGTCGGGTACAGCGAGCCCGCCCTGGACCTCGTGCCGGCCCACCTCCGCGCCGGCGCCAAGCCGGTGAAGGGGAAGGGGAAGGGCAAGGCCTTCGGGGCGTAGGCGTATCGATCACGAGTGTCGTCGGCCCGCCGCTCGGCGGCCGAGGGCCCGCCGCTCCGCACAGGCGTCTTTCGAACGCCTGTTACGGAATCCGCACGTATCGGCGGAACCCTCCCGTTCGTCCCGTGCTCTGACTGGGTGACCACCAGAGCACGCGACGGACGGGGATGTCATGCGCACTCTCACCCGCAGGGGAGCACTCGGACTCGGGGCGGCGGCCGCGGCCGCCGCCGGACTCGCCGGGTGCGCCGACCTCGCCCCCTCGGACGCTTCGAGCACCGGCCCGGGTTCCGGTTCCGGTTCCGGGGAGAATCGTTCCGGCTCGGCCGCGGACGGCTCCGCGAGCACGCCCCCGGTCACCGTCCGCCCCCTCGGTGACGGCTCCACCTCGTTCACCGGCAAGCAGCCCCACCAGCCGGCCGCGCCGGAGCCGCTGGAGCCCGGCCAGGAGCCGCCGCAGTTCGTCGTCTTCTCCTGGGACGGGGCCGGCGAGGTCGGCAACGGCCTCTTTCCGCGCTTCCTGGACCTCGCCGAGCAGCACGGCGCGTCCATGACCTTCTTCCTCTCCGGGCTCTACCTCCTGCCCGAGTCGAAGAAGCGGCTCTACGACCCGCCCAACAACACGCGCGGCGCCTCCGACATCGGCTACCTCACCGACGCGCACATCAGGGACACCCTCACCAACCTCCGCCGCGCCTGGCTGGCGGGGCACGAGATCGGCACCCACTTCAACGGGCACTTCTGCGCCGGGAGCGGTTCCGTCGGCAACTGGACCCCGCAGCAGTGGCGCAGCGAGATCGACCAGGCCAGGTCCTTCGTGAAGGAGTGGCGCACCAACACCGGGTGGACCGACCTCCCCGCGCTCCCCTTCGACTACGACAAGGAACTCGTCGGCGGCCGCACGCCCTGCCTCCTCGGCCAGGACAACCTGCTCCCCACCGCTCGCGACCTCGGCTGGCGGTACGACGCCTCCTCCTCCGGAGGCCGCCAGGTCTGGCCGGACAAGAAGCAGGGCCTGTGGGACCTGCCGTTGCAGCAGATACCTTTCCCCGGACGCGGGTTCGAGGTCCTCTCCATGGACTACAACATGCTGGCCAACCAGTCGGTCAACTCCACCAACGCGCCCCGCCACAACTACCCGGGCTGGCGGGAGCAGGCCGCCCAGTCGTACATCCAGGGGTTCCGGCGGGCGTACGAGACGAACCGCGCGCCCTTGTTCGTCGGCAACCACTTCGAGCAGTGGAACGGCGGCATCTACATGGACGCCGTCGAGGAGGCCTTCACGCACATGGCGCGGGAGAAGGAGAAGGGCGCGGACGTGCGACTGGTGTCCTTCCGGCAGTTCGTGGACTGGCTCGACGTGCAGCGGCCCGAGGTGCTCGACCGGCTGCGGACGCTCGACGTCGGGCAGCGGCCGGCCGGCGGCTGGAAGGCGTTCCTGGCGGAGGCGGCCCCGGGCACCGGCACCACGGACACCGCCGCGACGGGCACCGCCCCCGCCACCGCCGCGACGGGCACCGCCCCCGCCATTGCCGCGACGGGCACCGCCCCCGCCATTGCCGCGACGGGCACCGCCCCCGCCACCGCCGCCCGCACCGACGCGGGCACCGCCGCCTGAAATGCGCGTTTCTCCGCCGAGGGGGGGTGGGCAAGATCCCCAGAACGGGCATGCGAAACTTTTCACATGAGTGCCGCCAGCCGCGCCCCCCTGCGCTCGACCGCCAGGATCCGCTCGCGTCGCGCCGCCCTGACGACCACAGGTGGCGTCGTCGCGGCGCTGCTCGTCTCCGCCTGCACCTCCGGAGGCGTCTCCGGCGGAGGCGGTGACACCAACTTCGTCATGGGCGAGGACGGCATCTCCACCGTCGCGAAGGGCGAGCGCGACACGGCCCCCGACCTGTCCGGCGAGACCATAGACGGCAAGCAGCTCGCGGTCTCCTCCTACAAGGGCAAGGTCGTCGTCCTGAACGTCTGGGGCTCCTGGTGCGCCCCCTGCCGTGCCGAGGCGGCCAACTTCCAGAAGGTCTCCGCCGACCTCGCGGACCAGGGCGTGCAGTTCGTCGGCATCAACGTCGCCGACCCGCAGGTCAAGAGCGCCCTCGCCTTCGAGAAGCAGTACGGCGTCACCTACCCGAGCCTGTACGACCCGAGCAGCAAGCTGATGCTCCGCTTCGAGAAGGGCACCCTCAACCCGCAGGCGATCCCCTCCACGCTCGTCCTGGACCGGCAGGGGAAGATCGCGGCGCGCTCCCTCGCCGCGCTCAGCGAGGAGAAACTGCGCTCCATGATCAAACCGGTCCTCGCGGAGAAGTGACGGAGAAGTGACGTGACCGCAGTCACCACACTCGCCGCCGACGGCTACAACGGCACGGTGCTCAACGGCGCCCTGCTGGTCGCCCTGCCCCTCGCGCTGCTCGGCGGCCTCGTCTCCTTCTTCTCCCCGTGCGTCCTGCCGCTGGTGCCCGGCTACCTCTCCTACGTCACCGGTGTCACCGGCACCGATCTGGAGGAGGCCCGGCGCGGCCGGATGGTCGCCGGCGCCTCGCTGTTCGTGGCCGGCTTCACCGTCGTGTTCGTCTCCGGCGGGGCCCTGTTCGGCTACTTCGGCCAGACGCTCCAGGAGCAGCAGGGCGTCCTCTCCAAGGTGCTGGGCGTCCTGATGATCCTCCTGGGCGTGTTCTTCATGGGGCTGATGCCCTGGATGACCCAGCGGGAGTTCCGCTTCCACCGCCGGCCGGTGACCGGGCTGGTCGGCGCCCCCGTGCTCGGCGCGCTGTTCGGCATCGGCTGGACGCCGTGCATCGGCCCGACGCTCGCCTCCGTGCTCGCCCTGTCCTCGCAGCAGTCGAGCGCGGGCCGCGGGGCGCTGCTGACCGTCGCCTACTGTCTCGGCCTCGGCGTGCCGTTCGTGCTCGCCGCGGTCGCCTTCCGCAAGGCGCTCGGCGCCTTCGGCTGGGTCAAGCGCCACTATGTCTGGGTGATGCGGATCGGCGGCACGATGATGATCGTGACCGGTCTGCTGCTGCTGACCGGCGCGTGGGACAGCCTCGTGCAGGACATGCAGTCCTGGTCCACCGGCTTCACTGTGGGGATCTGATCCATGAGCAAGACCACTACGACCGGTGCGCCGACCGGCGACACACCGGCCGCCGCCTCCGACGACCAGGACCTCGGCGCGGCCGGCTCCCAGTTGTCCACCGCACCCGAGGAGGGACCGCCCACCCTGCCCTCCCTGGGCGTCGTCGGCTGGGCCCGCTGGTTCTGGCGGCAGCTGACCTCGATGCGGGTCGCCCTGCTGCTCCTGTTGCTGCTGGCGCTCGGCGCGATCCCCGGCTCGCTGATCCCGCAGACCGGCAACGACGCCACCAAGGTGGCCGAGTTCCAGGACGCCCACCCCACCCTCGCGCCGATCTACGACAAGCTCGGCCTCTTCCACGTCTACGGCTCGGTGTGGTTCTCCGCGATCTACATCCTGCTGTTCGTCTCCCTCATCGGCTGCATCGTGCCCCGCACCTGGCAGTTCGTGGGCCAGCTGCGCGGCCGTCCGCCGGGCGCGCCCCGGCGGCTGACCCGGCTGCCCGCGTACACGACGTGGCGCACGGAGGCGGAGCCGGAGCAGGTGCGCGAGGCCGCGCTGGCCCTGCTGAAGAAGCGCCGCTTCCGCGCGCACCTCGCCGGTGACGCGGTCGCCGCCGAGAAGGGCTATCTGCGCGAGGTCGGCAACCTCGCCTTCCACATCGCGCTCATCGTGATGCTGACCGCCTTCGCCTGGGGCCAGCTCTTCAAGTCCGAGGGCAACAAGCTCCTCGTCGAGGGCAACGGCTTCTCCAACACCCTCATCTCCTACGACGACTTCAAGTCCGGCAGCCTCTTCTCGACGGACGACCTGACCCCGTTCAGCTTCTCCCTGAACGACTTCACCGGCACCTACGAGACCTCCGGCCCCAACAAGGGCACCGCGCGCACCTTCAAGGCCTCCCTCACCTACTCCGAGGGCGCCTACGGCAAGGACGAGAAGACCGTCGTCGAGGTCAACCACCCGCTGGAGATCGGCGACTCCAAGGTCTACCTCACCGCGCACGGCTACGCGCCGGTCATCACCGTCCGGGACGGCAAGGGCGAGGTCGTCTTCCAGGACGCCGTGCCGCTGCTGCCGCTCGACTCCAACGTCACCTCCTCCGGCGTGATCAAGGTCCTCGACGGCTACAAGAACGCCAAGGGCGTCTCCGAGCAGCTCGGCATCCAGGCCTTCTTCCTGCCGAGCTACGCCGAGGGCAACGAGACGGCCTCCACGTTCCCCGCGCTGCTGAACCCGGTGCTGAACCTGGAGCCGTACCACGGCGACCTCGGCGTCAACTCCGGCATTCCGCAGAGCGTGTACCAGCTCGACAAGACGCACATGAAGGAGTTCAAGGACTCCAAGGACCTCCAGCTGCGGGGCAACCTCACGCCCGGTAAGACCCTGACGCTGCCCGACGGCGCCGGCTCGATCACCTACGAGGGCACCAAGGAGTGGGCGAACTTCCAGGTCACGCAGCAGCCCGGCAGCGGCTGGGCGCTGGGCGGCGCGATCGCCGCGATCTTCGGTCTGGCCGGTTCCCTGTTCATCCAGCGCCGCCGCGTGTGGGTGCGCGCGGTGCGGGGCGCCGACGGTGTGACGGTCGTCGAGATGGCCGGACTCGGCCGCAGCGAGTCCGCCAAGGTGCCCGAGGAGCTCGGTGACCTCGCCGGCCTCCTCTACGACCGGGCCCCCGGCGCGCCCGACCCGGCCCCGGCGGCCTCGGAACCCGGCCGGGACTCCGATACCGACGCCGCCCCCGACACCGACGCCACCACCCCCGACCCTCACGTCGTACCTGCCGAAGGGGCTGAGAAGTGACTCTCGCCGCCGCAACCGACTGGGCTGCCGCGACCGACCTGGCCGCCGCGACCAACGAGAACCTCGCGAGCATCAGCAACACGCTGATCTACTCCGCGATGGCCGTGTACACCCTGGCCTTCTTCGCCTACATCGCCGAATGGCTCTTCGGCAGCCGCAGCAAGGTCGGCCGCACCGCCGCCGCGCTCACCGCCGACGCGCAGGCGAAGGCGCCGGCCGTCACCGTGAAGAAGAACGGCGGCACCGCCGTCCTGGAGCGGCCGAAGGTCGTCGTACGGGCCGCGGCCGGCGCGCGGGACGTGCCCGACGGGCCGGGCGCGCACGGCGGGGACGAGCAGGGCGACCTCTACGGGCGGATCGCCATCTCCCTGACGGTGCTGGCCTTCCTGGTCGAGCTGGGCGGGGTCGTCGCCCGCGCGGCCTCGGTGCAGCGGGCGCCGTGGGGCAACATGTACGAGTTCAACATCACCTTCTCGACGGTGGCCGTCGGCGTGTACCTCGCGCTGCTGGCGCTGAAGAAGAACGTGCGCTGGCTCGGCCTGTTCCTGATCACCACGGTCCTGCTCGACCTCGGTCTCGCCGTCACCGTCCTCTACACCGCCAGTGACCAGCTGGTGCCCGCCCTGCACTCGTACTGGCTGTACATCCACGTCTCCACCGCGATCTTCTGCGGCGCGGTGTTCTACGTGGGCGCGGTCGCCACGGTCCTGTACCTGTTCAAGGACTCCTACGAGAACAAGCTGGCGAGCGGCGGCACGCCCGGCCGGTTCGCGAACTCGGTCCTGGACCGCCTGCCCGCGTCGGCCTCGCTCGACAAGTTCGCCTACCGGGTCAACGCGGCCGTCTTCCCGCTGTGGACGTTCACGATCATCGCGGGCGCGATCTGGGCGGGCGACGCCTGGGGCCGCTACTGGGGCTGGGACCCCAAGGAGACCTGGTCCTTCATCACCTGGGTCGCCTACGCCGGCTACCTGCACGCCCGCGCCACGGCCGGCTGGAAGGGCCGCAAGGCCGCCTACCTGGCCCTGCTCGCCTTCGCCTGCTGGCTGTTCAACTACTACGGCGTCAACATCTTCGTCTCCGGCAAGCACTCGTACGCCGGCGTCTGAGAACGCGCCACACGGCAGAGGCCGGTTCCGGTGACCCAGGTCACCGGAACCGGCCTTTGTCGTGCGGACAGGTAGAGGGGCGTGGATACGACTCTGGGGAATCTGAGGAAACGCATCCGCGCGGGGGACCACGACGCCTTCGGCGAGCTCTTCGACGCGTACGCGCGGTCCGTCTACAACCACGCCTACCGGCTCACGGGGGAGTGGTCGGTGGCCGAGGAGGTCGTGTCGCTGACCTTCCTGGACGCCTGGCGGCTGCGCGGGAGGCTCGACGAGGACGGCGGTTCGCCGCGCCCCTGGCTGCTGGGCATCGCCACCAACGTCACGCGCAACACCCGCCGCGCGGCCCGACGGCACGCGGCGGCCGTCGCCCGGCTCCCGCGCGGGGAGACGGTACGGGACTTCGCCGACGAGGTGGCCGACCGGATGGACGACACGGCCCGGCTGGCCCTCGTACAGGCCGCGTTGGCGAAGCTGAGGCGGGCCGAGCGGGAGGTCCTGGCGCTGTGCGTGGGAGCGGGGCTGGACTACGCGGCGGCGGCGGAGGCGCTCGGGGTGCCGGTCGGGACCGTGCGGTCGCGGCTCTCCCGGGCCAGGACGAAACTCGCGAAACATATGGAACCACCCGTGAGCCCCGGACAGATGAGAGAGGACCGCGGCACCGCGGTCGGGCCCCTGAGGGAGGGAACCCGATGAACCGAATGCCTGAACAGGACCTTCCGCCGGGCCGTCACCGACTCCTCAAGGAGCATCTGATGACCGAGATCAGGATGGCGGAGCAGACACCGGCGACGGAGGCGGACGACCGCGGGCGGCGGCCGTGGCGGCGGCCCTCGCTCGTCGCGGCGGCCGTGGCGGCCGTCGCCGCCGTGACCTTCACCGTGGTGCCGGCGTCGGACGGCCGCACCGGCAGCCGCCCGGCCACCACCGCCGCGGTGCTGCTGGAGGACCTCGCGCTGGCGGCCGAGCACGAGGAGGCCCGGGACGAGGTCCGCGACGACCAGTACACGTACGTCGAGACCAAGGTGGCCTGGACGGGCGCCAGGAAGGGCGGGCCGACCACGACGGTGCCGCTGCACCGGCACGAGACCTGGATCGCCGTCGACGGCAAGCGGAAGTCGCTGACCCGGGACGCGGTCGAGGGCGAGCGCGAGTTGCCCGGTGAGCCGCAGCCCGGCGACCACCTCGCCGACTGGTCCTCCAGCTACAACCACCTGAAGACCCTGCCCACCGACCCGGACGCGATGTACGACTGGCTGCGCCGGATGTCCCAGCAGGGGTTCATGACCGCCGCCGTCGGCTCGACGTGGTACCCGGTCGAGGAGCCCGAGCAGGCCATGTTGCTGGCGGCCGGCACGGTGCTCGAGGACACACTCCTGCCCCCGGCGCAGAGTGCGGCGCTCTACCGGGCCGTCGCCCGCATCCCCGGTGTGACGGTGGACGAGGATGCCGTGGACGTCCTGGGGCGGCACGCTGTGGCCATCGCGCGCCAGGGCCGCAAGATCCCCGCCCGCGTCGAGTGGTTCTTCGACAGCGAGACACATGAGTTCCTCGGCCGGCGCTCCGTGGCCACCGAGGACTCCGGCGGGCTGAAGAAGGGGACGGTCACCTACGACAGCGCCGTCGTCCGCCGTGCCGTCGTGGACAAGGCCGGCGAGCGGCCGTAAGCGCGTGCGCGACCCCCGGCCAGGGGTCAGGCTGGTGTCATGACCGGTTCCATCGAGCAGGGCACCAGCCAGACCCACGGGAACACGCACATCCTGCACTTCCGGGTGCGGCTCCCGCGGCCCATGGAGGCGGTCTGGCCGGCGCTCGCCACCCCGGAGGGGCTGGGCGGCTGGTGGACCGCCGTCGACGTCCTGGAACCCCGGCTCGGCGGCACGGTCGCGCTGCGCGGCGTGGGCGGCGGGCAGGTCACCGCCTGGGACGTGGACCGGGTCGCCGAGTACACGGTGGAGGGCGGCGGCCGGGTCCGGTTCCACCTGGAGCACGACGACGAGGGCGGATCGGTTCTGCGCTTCACCCGCGAGGTCGAGGGCGAGGGGGAGACCGAGCCCGTCTGGCGGGCCCGATTCGAACGCCTGATCGACCAGGTGGGGGTCGGTACGGACTAGGACGACGGCGGCAGGCACTCCTTCGCCGGCGGCCTGCCCTCCGGCCACGCGATCCGGACGAAGCGGGAGCCGCCGTCGGCGTGCAGCTCGACGATCGGCACCGCCTTGTCGTACGGGTTGCCGTGCACGTCCAGGCAGATCCAGCCGCTCGCGCCGTCGACCCGCAGCGAGCCCTTGACCTGCGGCCACTGGAGTCCGACGTCCGCCAGCGGCGGGACGGTCCCGCCCTCGGGCGTGGCCTCGCGGATGCCGTGCACGGCCAGCCGTAGCGCGTCGTAGGCGATGATCAGCTGACCGTCGTCCAGCGCCGTGTCCCCGATGGGGCCGACCGGCGCGCGGGTGCTGCGGGCCAGCAGGTCGGTCAGCGTCCGCGCGTCCGCGGCCGAGCCGCCGGGCGTCCCGGCGGGCGCCTCGGCCCAGGCGTCCGGGTGGGCGAGGGCGGTGTAGCGCACGGAGAGCCGGTGGGTGAGGGCGGTGCGGTCGAGCTTCTCGTCGCCGGTCAGGTACGAGCCCTCGTCGCCGGTCAGCAGGGTGAACGCGCGGTCCTGGCAGCCGCGGGCGCCGAGCGCGTTGATGAACTGCCGCAGCTGGGTGTGGCGGCCGGCGAACAGGATCGTGTCCGTCCCCGGGGAGGTGTCGCACACCAGGTGGGTGATCTGCCGGAACGTGTTCGCGGTCGTGCCCTCCTGACTGCGGTCGGCGGGCGGGGTGAACGGCTGCGGCTCGTACGGCGACCCCTTGATCAGTGACGCGAACGACGTCTGGAGCGTCCGCGTGTACGGGTCGCCCGGCTTGTCGTACACCAGCAGTGCCCGCCCCGCGCTCACCTTCGCGAACGACGCCAGGGCGCGCGCCTCGTCGGTGTTGGTGGGGGAGACCCGGGCCAGCCCCGGGAAGGGGTCCGTGCCGCCCGCCCCGTTGGCGAGGTCGTCGGCGGTGATCGACGCGCCGACCACCGGGATGCCCCGCCGGGTCAGCTCCGCCACCGCCTGCTTGTTCCGGTCGGTGCTCGTGCCGACCCCGGCGACCGCCCGCAGCCGGTCGGCGCCCCGCGCCATCCGCTCCAGCCGGTCCACCAGCGGCTCCCAGTGCTCACTGGTCGCCCCGGGGTTGGCGAGCACCAGCCGGATCGCCGGGGCCTGGCCGTTGGAGGTGTGGTTGGCCTGCCACTGCGCCAGATAGGCCCCCTGCACCTCGTGCAGGATGTCGCTCAGGGTGGACGGGTTGGTGGCGGTGTAGGGCAGCATCAGCGCCACCGTCACGTAACTCCCCTGCTCCAGCCGGTCGTTCTCCCGGTCGATGGCCCGCACCACCTCCCGCAGCCGCGGCTGCCCGAAGTCGTACGCCGTCGACGTCACGCCCACGCACTCGTCGCCGCCCTCGGGCCGTGCCACCCCGGGCGCGCACGAGCGGTCGACCCGTGTCACCGCCCGCACCGCGACGACCGCCCCGGCCACCAGGGCCGCCGTCACCAGCAGGGCGACGTAACGGTAGAGGCGGATCTCCCAGACCTCCCGCAGCCACCGTACGAACGGGCTCCGCACCCTCGCGCCACCGTCACCGCCGCCGGTGCTCGCCATCACGCCTCCCCGTCGCCGTCGTCGGATCCGTCGTCGGCCGGTGTGCTCAGAGGGCGGCCGGCCCGCGCGTCCCGGGACCAGGCCCGGGACGCCGCGAACAGCAGCGCACCCCCGGCGGGCCGCAGGTCGGACAGTTGCAGCAGTTCGAACTCCAGCCGCCCGCACACCCTCGGATCGGGCAGCACCAGCGGGTCGGTGACCTGCCACACGGCGTGCAGCAGCCGCCGTACCCGCAGGTGCAGCAGGGCGTCCACGCCCTCCGGCGGCCGGTGCGAGGCGTCCGTGCGGCCCAGCGCGATCGCCGCGCGCCGGTCGTGGCGGCCGGCCGGGTCCCGGTCCTCGTGTTCGTCGTCGCCCTCGTCCTCGTCGTCGTGGGCGTGGAAGCAGGGCGCCGACGCCAGGAAGCACAGCGTGTCCAGCCAGGCGCGGGTGTCGAGCGCGGGAAACGTCTCCCGCAGATGGGCCACCGCGTTCGCGGTCTCGCCGAGGGCGAGTTCGTGGGAGAGCCGGTAGCGGGCGCGGGCCGGGTCGGCGGCTGGACCGCCGCCGCCCGCGCCGTCGGGCTCGCCGTCGGGCTCGCCGTCGGGCTCCGCGTAGTGCCGGATCAGCGTCTCGTGCACCGCGCGCCAGCCGCTGTGGCCGGCGTCGCGGTGGTACAGCCGGAGCAGCAGCAGGGTCCGCACGAACGGGTCGCCCACGAAGTGGCCCGGCGCGGGCGGCAGTCCCTCCTCGGCGAGCCGCACCCGCAGCGACCGTACGCCCGAGGAGCCGAAGTCGTCCGGCAGGTGGGCGGCGGCCAGCGCGACCGCGGAGTCGTGGTCGTGGGCGGCGGCCAGCACGGTCAGCTCGTCGAGCCGGTCGGCCGGGACGAGACGGCGCAGCAGCTCGCCGTAGGCCGGGCCGCCCCCGGTGCCGCCCTCCTCCGGCCGGACGTCCGCGGTGAGCAGCCGCCCCAGGGAGGCCGCCCGCCCGGGGTTCTGGCGGGCGGCGGTGGCCAGCAGGACGATGCCGAGCGGGTTACCGCCGGTCAGCCGGTGCGTGGCGTGCGGCAGCCGGGGCGGTACCTCGATGTCGTCGCAGACCGCGCCGACCATGTGCAGGGTGTCGTCGGGGGACAGCGGCGGGAGCGCCACCAGCAGCGCCCGCGAGGACGGCGAGCTCCCCGGCTCCCACGCGGTGGCCCGCGCCACCTCCGGCAGCCCGCGCCGTACGGCGTCCGCCAGCGCCGGATGCCCGTCCCCGCGCACGGTCGCCACGCACACCACCTGGTCGGCGATGCCCTCGGACCGGTCCCGCAGCACCGCGTCCAGCAGCCCGGGACCGGGTCCGCCGCGCGCGTTGTCGAGCAGGACGACCGGCCGGCCCAGCCGCCGCAGGTGCGAACCGAGCCCCGAGTAGGCCTCCGCCAGGTCGGCGAGCAGCGCCCGCACCAGCCAGCGCTCGGCGTGCCCGCGCGAGGTGTCGCCGGCCCGGAAGTTGCCCGCGAGCAGCAGCAGGCCGCGCTTGGCGTTGCCGCCCGCGTTCGGGTAGGTGCGGTACCACTGGGACGGCTTCTGCTCCTTGTGGGAGGTGAACCCCTCCGACAGCGCCTCCAGCGTGGCCTCGATCGCCGCCGCCACGAACGGGCCCTGGCCGCTCGCCGCCCCGATGACCCGCGCGGCCACCCGGGCCGCCCACCGCCCGGCCATGCCGAACCGCGAGGCCCGTTCGTTCAGCAGCAGGATCCGCACCAGCTCCCGCCGGATCCGCTCGGAGTCCGCCCGCCCGCTCCAGTCGCTGGCCCGCACCGCCACCAGACCGGCCGTCAGCCGCGGGAAGGTGAGCTGCCCGGCCGCCTTCACCGGCTCCGTCAGCTGCTCGGCGAGCACCAGCAGCGCCTGCCACACGGGCGACCAGGACTCCGGGCTCTCCTCGTGCGGCGGCCGGGCGAACTGCTCGTCCTCGCAGTCGATCAGCGCGACCGGGGTGCGCCGGCGGGCCTCACCGCCCCGGGTCCGCTCGGTGTAGGCCTCCCACACCTCGCCGAGCACCGCGCTCTTGCCCAGGCCCCGGCCGCCCGACAGGACCAGCACCGGGAGCGTGTCGGGGTGTTCGACCTTGACCGCGTGATGCTCGTAGGGGCGCAGCCCGACGAGCCGCGGCACGAGACCGGCCGGCTCGACGTCGAACAGCGCACCCCGCCCGTACAACCGTCTGTGCACCGCACCTCCCCCGTGGCCGGTCCTCAACGTCAGGGTAAAGAGGGGGAGTTGGTGTGTGCCAGAGCGTGTGATGTCCGTTGGGTCACGAAAGTGCCGTATGGAGACCCGCTCCCGGTCACCTGAGGGGCCCTACGGCTCAGACCCCGATGTCCTCGTGCCACAGGGCAGGGTTCCGCCGGACGAAGTCGCGCATCATCGCCACGCACTCGGCGTCGTCCAGCAGCACGATCTCCACGCCGTGCTCGGCGAGCCAGTCGTGGCCGCCGTGGAAGGTGGTCGCCTCGCCGACGACCACGCGGGAGATGCCGAACTGGCGGACCAGACCGGAGCAGTACCAGCACGGGGAGAGGGTGGTCACCATCGTCGTCCCGCGGTACGTCCGCTGCCGGCCGGCCGCGCGGAACGCCGCCGTCTCCGCGTGCGTCGACGGGTCGCCGTCCTGCACACGCCGGTTGCGGCCGCGGCCCAGCAGGGCCCCGTCGGGTCCGAGGAGCGCGGCGCCGACCGGGATGCCGCCCTCGGCGAGGCCGGCGCGGGCCTCCTCGACGGCGGTGGCGAGCCAGGCGCGTGCCGTCGCCTCGTCCATGGGGTTCCTCCTCCGCGCGGTGGGCCTGCGTCACCTCACTCTGCGGTGGCCGCGCCCCCGAGGCAACGTGCCGCCCCGGCGGGGCGTGGGGGACGGGTGGGGCCGGCGGGGGCCGTGGGGGACGGGTGAGGCCGGCGGGGGCCGTGGCCCGATGGCCCGTTGGGGACGGGCGGGGCTGGTGGGAGTCCGTAGGGGACGTGCCGCCCCGGCGGGGCGTGGGGGACGGGTGGGGCCGGCGGGGGCCGTAGGGGACGGGCGTGGCTGGTGGGAGTCCGTAGGGGACGGGCGGGGCTGGCGGGGGCTCGTACGGGACGGGCGGGGCCGGTGGGAGTCCGTACGGGACGGGCGGGGCCGGTGGGAGTCCGTACGGGACGGGCGGGGCCGGCGGGGGCCGTAGGGGACGGGCGGGTCGGGCCCGCGCACAGCGCCGTCGGTGGGGTCCGGGGGGTCAAGTACCCTGTGCCGATCGCCGCCGAGGAGGCGGCAGTTGCGTCCGGGTGTGCGGGAGGAACGGTCATGGTTGCTGCTCCGGTTCTGGAGGAGCTGCGGGAGGTCTGCCAGCCGCAGGCCAAGCTGGCGAGCCGCAACGGCGAGCACTGGGCGGGCCGGCTGTACATGCGGCGGATCTCCCTGCGGTTCACCCGGCACCTCGTGCGCACCCCGGTCACGCCGGACCAGCTCACCTGGACGATGGTGGTGTGCGGCGTCCTGTCCGGCGCCGCGCTGCTCGTCCCCGGCCTCACCGGCGCCGTCCTGGCCGCCCTCCTCATGCAGCTCTTCCTTCTCTTCGACTGCGTCGACGGCGAGGTCGCCCGCTGGAAGGGGCAGAACAGCGCGACCGGCATCTACGTCGACCGTCTGGGCGCCTACCTCGCGGACGCGGCGCTGATGACCGGCTTCGGCTTCCGGGCGGCGGAGTCCGGCATCGGGGACTGGCACGGTTTCAACGGCTGGGTGTCGCTGGGGCTCGTCACCGCGCTCGGTGTCGTCCTGCTGAAGGCCTCCACCGACCTGGTGGACGTGGCCCGGGCCCGGCGGGGGCTGGCCGTGGCCGATGACGAGGCCGCCGCGCCCCGCTCGCAGGGCGTCGCCTCGGTCCGCCGCCTCGCCGCAGCCTTCAAGATCCACCGGGTGACCAACGGCATCGAGGCCTCCCTGGTCCTCCTCGTCGTCGCGTTCGCCGACGCGGCGACCGGAGGCGTCGAGCCGACCCGCTGGGCGCTGGCCGTCATCGCCGCCATCACCTGGGCGATGGTCCCGGCCCACCTGCTGTCGATCCTGTCGTCGTCGCGGCTGCGCTGAGCGGGCGGCGGATCAAGCCTTCGTCCGACCGCCGCCCCGAGGGGGACCCGCGCCCCGACGCGGCCCCGGCCCGCCGCCCCGGCCCGTTCCCGCCCCGGCCCGTTCCCGGGCCGTCCGTCAGGGCTCGTCCCGCTGGGGGCCGTCGTCCCCCCGCCGGTCCTCGCGCCGGTCCTCGCGCCGGTCCTCGTCGAGGGACTTCAGGAAGTCGGGGTTGTCGTCGGGCGCGACCCACTGCCGGTTCGTCCCGCCGCCGCACATCCCGGACCAGCCCTCGGCGGCCGGGCTGCGCCGCTTGCCCGCGATCAGCCAGGAGATCGAGCCGGCCAGGGGGAACAGCAGCACGAGGATCGCCCACAGCGGCTTCGGCATGTGGCGGATCTCGTCGTCCTTGGTGCTGATGCAGTCGATGAACGCGTACACGCTCAGCGCCAGCGGTACGAGGAACATCAGTACCCGGAGCATGGGGCCTCTCCAGCGAAGTGGTCGTCGGGGCCGCGAGACGGGCCCCAGGTACTGGGCCAGGGTAGCCGCTCGGGGATACTTGACCGCATGGCTTACGACGATCTTCGTTCCCTGCTCAGGGCCCTGGAGCGGGAAGGCGACCTCAAACGCGTCAAGGCGGAGGTCGATCCGCACCTGGAGGTCGGGGAGATCGTCGACCGGGTCCAGAAGTCCGGCGGGCCCGCGCTGCTCTTCGAGAACGTGAAGGGCTCGTCGATGCCCCTCGCGATGAACGTCTTCGGCACCGACCGCCGTCTGCTGAAGGCGCTCGGGCTGACGTCGTACGCGGAGATCACCGAGCGGATCGGCGGGCTGCTGAAGCCCGAGCTGCCGCACGGCTTCGTCGGGGTCCGGGAGGCCTTCGGCAAGCTCGGCGCGATGACCCACGTGCCGCCGAAGAAGGTGAAGGACGCGCCCGTGCAGGAGGTCGTGCTGCACGGCGACGACGTGGACCTGGAGCGGCTGCCCGCGCTGTTCACCTGGCCCCAGGACGGCGGCTCCTTCTTCAACCTGGGCCTGACGCACACCAAGGACCCGGAGAGCGGGGTCCGCAACCTCGGCCTGTACCGGCTCCAGCGCCACGACCGGCGCACGATCGGCATGCACTGGCAGATCCACAAGGACAGCCGCAACCACTACCAGGTGGCGGCCCGGCGCGGCGAGCGCCTGCCGGTGGCGATCGCCTTCGGCTGCCCGCCCGCCGTGACGTACGCCTCCACCGCGCCCCTGCCCGGCGACATCGACGAGTACCTCTTCGCCGGGTTCCTCGCGGGCCGGCGGATCGAGATGGTCGACTGCAAGACCGTGCCGCTCCAGGTGCCGGCCCAGGCGGAGGTCGTCCTGGAGGGCTGGCTGGAGCCGGGGGAGATGCTCCCCGAGGGCCCGTTCGGCGACCACACCGGCTTCTACACCCCGCAGGAGCCGTTCCCCGCGCTGACGATCGACTGCGTGACGATGCGGAAGCGGCCGCTGCTCCAGTCGATCGTCGTCGGCCGCCCGCCGACCGAGGACGGCCCGCTGGGACGGGCCACGGAGCGCTTCTTCCTCCCCCTCCTCAAGATCATCGTCCCGGACATCGTGGACTACCACCTGCCCGAGGCCGGCGGCTTCCACAACTGTGCGATCGTCTCGATCGACAAGAAGTACCCCAAGCACGCGCAGAAGGTCATGCACGCGATCTGGGGCGCCCACATGATGTCGCTGACCAAGCTGATCGTCGTCGTCGACGCCGACTGCGACGTCCACGACCTGCACGAGGTCGCCTGGCGCGCCCTCGGCAACACCGACTACGCCCGCGACCTCTCCGTCGTCGAGGGCCCCGTCGACCACCTCGACCACGCCTCCTACCAGCAGTTCTGGGGTGGCAAGGCGGGCATCGACGCGACGCGGAAGTGGCCCGAGGAGGGGTACACGCGCGACGGGGGATGGCCCGAGATGGTGCTGTCCGACCCGGAGACGGCGGCGAAGGTCGACCGCCGGTGGAAGGAGTACGGCCTGTGAGTTCGGCGTCCGCCGCGATCCCGCAGCAGCCGGGACGCACCAAGGCCTTCCTCCGCCTGGTGATGATCGAGCACTCGGTCTTCGCCCTGCCCTTCGCCTACATCGCCGCGCTGACCGCGATGTTCCAGCTCGACCGGAACATCCACTGGGGCCGGCTGCTCCTGGTCACCGTCTGCATGGTCGGCCTGCGCACCTTCGCCATGGCCGTCAACCGGATCATCGACCGCGAGATCGACGCGCGGAACCCGAGGACCGCCCACCGCGAACTCGTCACGGGCGCGATGTCGGTACGGCACGCCTGGACCGGCGCCCTGATCGCGCTGGTGGTCTTCCTGGGCGCGGCGGCCCTGCTCAACCCGCTCTGCCTGGCGCTCGCCCCCGTCGCCGTGGTCCCGATGGTCGTCTACCCCTACGGCAAGCGCTTCACGAACTTCCCGCAGGCCATCCTGGGCCTGGCCCAGGCGATGGGCCCGGTCGGCGGCTGGCTCGCGATCACCGGCGAGTGGTCCTGGGAGGCGGTGATCCTGGGCCTCGCGGTCGGCGTCTGGATCGGCGGCTTCGACCTCATCTACGCCTGCCAGGACGTCGAGACCGACCGCGAGATCGGCGTCATGTCGGTCCCCGCCCGCTTCGGCATCCCGGCGGCCATCCGCGCCGCCCGCGTCTGCCACGCGATCACGACGGCCCTGTTCGTCTGGTACGCCGTGGCCACCGGCGCCGGCGTCTTCCTCTGGCTCGGCCTGCTGATCGTCGCGGGCGCGTTCGTCTACGAGCACACCATCGTCCGCCCGCACGACCTGTCCCGCCTGAACAGGGCGTTCTTCTCCGTCAACGGCTTCATCGGCATTGCCCTGTTCGTGTGCGCGCTGCTGGATCTCGTGGTGCGGGGTCTGACGGTCTGAGTACGGTGCGGCCTACCATCGAGGGCAGGACCCCAGGGAGGCCACCGTGACCGTCTCGGACCTTGACCGCCTGCACTCGCAGCTCAGCCGGTTCGAGGACATGTTCCCCGGCTATCACATGGAGATTGCTGAGGGCAACGTCGTGATGAGTCCGGTCAAACCCCACCACGCGGAGACCCTCCGACTGGTGTGGAACGCCCTCCGTGAGCAGGTCGCCGAAGAGTGGGGCTTCACGAGCGATGTCGCCTTCCCGTTCGACGAGGACAACGAGTTCTGCCCCGACCTGGCGATCATCCCGGCCGCCGAGGTGGCGAAGAACGAGGGCGCTTACTCGCCCGATCTCGTCGAGCTGGTCGTGGAAGTCGTCTCCAAGGGCAGCATCCGCCGGGACTACGAGGTCAAGACGCGCTGGTACGCCTCTCGCGGTATCGCCAACTACCTGATCTTCGACCCTCTCCAGGGGCATGTCGTCACGCTGTGGAACCCCGGCCCCGACGGCTATGGAGGCCGGGACACCATCCCGTACGGTCCCGACCTGACCGTCTCCTCACCGCTGGGCAAGATCAACCTTCCCACCGCATGCCTCCCCGTCGACCCGAACGCCCCCCACCGGTCCTGAAGACCTTCCCGCCCACCGGTACGCTCAGGGTGTGAACGCAGGACAAACGCAGCGCGTGCCTTGGATCGTGGGGGTGTCCGGGGCGTCCGGTACGCCCTATGCCGCCGCTGTCCTGCGGGCGCTGCTCGCGGCCGGGGAGAGCGTCGACCTGGTGGTCAGCCGGGCGTCGCGGCTCACGCTGCTGGACGAGACACGGATCTCCTTCCGGGACGCGCACTGGCGGTACGACCTGCGGGAATGGCTCGCGCGGGGGGCCGACGGCAAGCCGGACGCCTTCGCCGTGGACCTCGGCGGCGAGGGCGACGACCGGGTGCGCCACTGGGGCGCGGGCGACCTGGCCGCCGGGCCGTCCTCGGGGTCGTACCCGGCGAAGGGGATGCTGATCGTCCCGGCGTCGACGGCCTGCGTCGCGGGAGTCGCCCTGGGCCTGTCCAAGGACCTGCTCCAGCGGGCGGCGAGCGTGACGCTCAAGGAGCGTCGGCCCCTGGTCGTCGCCGTCCGGGAGTCGCCGCTGGACGGGCAGGTCCTGCGGCACCTGGTCGCGCTGGACGACGCGGGCGCGAGCGTCGTCCCCGCCTCACCGGCCTTCTACGCGGGCGCCACCCACATTCAGGACCTGGTGGACTTCGTCGCCGGCCGGGTCCTCGACGCGGTGGGGGTCCCGCACCGGCTCTACCGCCGCTGGGAGGGCGAACTCGGCGGCGCACAGCGGCCGGCCTGAGCTCCCGGACCCCGAACGACGGCCGGGCGCCGGCACCAGGACGCAGTACCCAGCACCACCTCAGGAACGCGCACCTCCAGACCTCATCTTGATCGGAAGGCTTCGATTCGCATGGACGCGGTGGACAGGCAGCTCATCCAGGCCCTCAGGGAGAACGGCCGGGCCTCCTACGCGGAGCTGGGACGCCTCGTCGGTCTGTCGGGACCCAGTGTCACCGACCGCATCAACCGGCTGGAGGCGGCCGGCGTCATCACCGGCTACCGCGCCACGGTGGACGCCGCCACCCTCGGCCTCGGCGTCACCGCCCTCATCGGCATCTCCCTCTCGGACGCCGCCGACCACGAGGACGTGGCCGGCCGGCTGAAGGACTTCGGCGAGATCGAGGACTGCTGGTTCATCGCCGGCGACGACTCGTACATGCTGAAGGTCCGGGCCAACGACGTGGACGGACTGGAGAGGATCATCCGGCGGCTGTCGGGGACGAAGGGCGTCTCCCGCACCCGTACCACGATCGTGCTCTCCACGAAGTGGGAGAACCGGGTGGGTGACCTTCCCGAAGAGGTGTGACGGCGTGGGCGTACGGTGGGAGACCCTGTCGTGGAAAGGTGTGAGCATGGACGTCGGGCTCAAGCGCGAGCTGGAGGAAAAGGTCCGCTCCGGTGAGCGGCTGACCCGTGAGGACGGCATCGCCCTGTACGAGTCGGACGACCTGGCCTGGCTCGGCGGGCTCGCCCACGAGGTGCGGACCCGCAAGAACGGCGACGTGGTCCACTTCAACGTCAACCGCCACCTCAACATGACCAACGTGTGCACGGCGTCCTGCGCGTACTGCTCCTTCCAGCGCAAGCCGGGCGAGAAGGACGCGTACACGATGCGCATCGAGGAGGCCGTCAAGCTCGCCAAGGCGATGGAGGCGGAGAACCTCACCGAGCTGCACATCGTCAACGGGCTGCACCCGAACCTGCCGTGGCGCTACTACCCGCGCTCGCTGCGGGAGCTGAAGGCCGCCCTGCCGGACGTCTCCCTCAAGGCGTTCACCGCCACCGAGATCCACCACTTCGAGACCATCTCGGGGCTGTCCGCCTCCGAGATCCTCGACGAGCTGATCGACGCGGGCCTGGAGTCGCTGACCGGCGGCGGCGCCGAGATCTTCGACTGGGAGGTCCGGCAGCACATCGTGGACCACCGCACCCACTGGGAGGACTGGTCGCGGATCCACCGGCTGGCGCACGAGAAGGGCCTGAAGACCCCGTGCACCATGCTCTACGGCCACATCGAGGAGCCCCGGCACCGGGTCGACCACGTCCTGCGCCTCCGCGAGCTCCAGGACGAGACCGGCGGCTTCCAGGTCTTCATCCCGCTGCGCTACCAGCACGACTTCGTGGACATGAAGGACGGGAAGGTCCGCAACCGGCTCCAGGCGCGGACGCAGATGGCGACCGGCGCGGAGGCGCTGAAGACGTTCGCCGTCTCCCGGCTGCTCTTCGACAACGTCCCGCACGTCAAGGTCTTCTGGGTCATGCACGGCGTCCAGACCGCGCAGCTCGCCCTCCAGCACGGCGCGGACGACATGGACGGCTCGGTCGTCGAGTACAAGATCACGCACGACGCGGACAACTACGGCACCCCGAACAAGCTGACCCGCGACGACCTGCTGGACCTGATCCGCGACGCCGGCTTCCGCCCGGTGGAGCGCAACACCCGCTACGAGATCATCCGCGAGTACGACGGCCCGGACCCCCTGCGCAGGGAGTCGCCGCAGCCGATGCGGGTCTGAGATCTCGGCCGACGGGAGTGTCCTGACCGCAGGGGCGCGGGGAACTGCGCGAGACGCCCCCACGGCCCGCGGCCGACCACCCGCCCGAGCCCGCCCGAGCCCGCCCGAGCCCGCCCGAGCCCGTCCGAGCCCGCCCGAGTCCGCCCGAGCCCGCCTGGGCACCCCTCGTTCCCCGCCGGGGACGAGGGGTACCCAGGGAGCGTGACCCCGCGCACGACCTTCCCCGAGGACCGGTACACCGCCGCCCCCTTCGTCCCCGACAGGGCAGACCTCACCGCCCTCCGCGAAGCCGCCGCCGGCTGCCGCGGCTGCCCGCTGCACCGGGACGCCACGCAGACGGTGTTCGGCGAAGGCGCGGCGGACGCCCGGGTGATGCTCGTCGGCGAGCAGCCCGGTGACCAGGAGGACCGGCAGGGCAGGCCCTTCGTCGGGCCGGCCGGCCAATTGCTCGACCGGGCGCTGGCGGAGGCCGGCATCGATCCCGGTGAGGCGTACGTCACCAACGCCGTCAAGCACTTCAAGTTCACGCAGGCCGAGCCGCGCAAGCGGCGCATCCACAAGGCGCCCACCCTGCGCGAGGCGGCCGCCTGCGCGCCGTGGCTGGCGGCCGAGCTGGCCTTGGTGGAGCCCGAGCTGATCGTGGTGCTGGGGGCGACGGCGGGCAAGGCGCTGCTGGGGTCGTCGTTCAAGGTGACCGAGGTGCGCGGGACGGTCCTGGAGCGGGAGATCCACGGCCGCCCGGAGCGGCTGGTCCCCACCGTGCACCCGTCGTCGGTGCTGCGCGCGGACGACCGGGAGGCGGCCTACCAGGGCCTGGTCGCGGATCTGGACGTCGCGGCCCGCCTTCTCTCGTAAGGGCTACCATGCCCGCATGCCGCTTACCTTCACCTTCGATCCCGCCGTCACGCCCGCGCTCCGCGACGGTGTCCTCGACCTGTGGACGGACGTGTCCAACGCGGGCGGAGCCGTCGGGTTCGTACCGCCGGTGACGCCGGAGGTGATCCGGCCCGAACTCGTCCGGCACCTCGCGCAGATGGCCGAGGGGCGCACCCGGCTGCTCGTCGGGCACGACGAGGACGGCCGGGTCGCCGCCACCACGTTCCTCACCCGGAACACGCACCGCCTGATGACCCACTGGGTGTGGCTGTACACGGTGATGGTCCACCCCCGCCACCAGGGCAAGGGCTACGGCCGGGACCTGCTCGCCGCCGCCGCGGACGCGGCCCGCACCCTCGACGGCATAGAGGGGATACGGCTCACCTGCCGGGGCGGCCTCGGCCTGGAGCGCTTCTACGGCTCCTGCGGCTACAAGGAGGTCGGCCGCGTCCCCGGCGCGATCCGGGTCGCTCCCGGCGACGACCGCGACGACATCACCATGCTGCTGCCGCTGCACTGACCCTCCCCACCCCCTGCCGAGATCCGGGGCCCGGCGTGCTTCACTGGACGACGGCCCCTTTTGGAATCGGAAGAGTGGATTGAGATGCTCCGCTACACGCTGATGCGCCTCGGTGTCTTCGCAGGCTGCCTCGTGGCCGTCTGGGGGCTCGTCTACGTCGGCCTCGTCCCGCGCGGCCTCGGCGACGCCAACGGCATGTGGATCATCCTGCTGGCCCTGGTCCTCTCCGCCCCGATCAGCTTCGTCGTGCTGCGCAAGGAGCGCGACCGCGCCTCGGAGACGGTCGTGCGCCGGGTGGACCGGATGAAGGCCGGCCTCCAGGCCAGCCAGGCGCAGGAGGACGAGGCGGTCGACGCCGCCGCCACCACTGCCACCGCCGCCACCACTGCCACCGACGCCACCACTGCCACCGACGCCACCACTGCCACCGACGCCACCACTGCCACCGACGCCACCACTGCCACCGACGCCACCAGCACCGCCACTGACGATGCCGTCGCCGCCCAGGGGCAGGCGACCCGCGCGTCCTAGATCCGTTCACGTCGGGGCAGTTGCCCGCGCCGCGGGCCGAACTACGCTGACCCCATGGGTGCCGTGAAGACCAAGCGGATGCCGCGTGCGGTCCGTGAGCAGCAGATGCTGGACGCAGCCGTGGAGATCTTCGGGCGGCGGGGGTACATGGCCGCGTCGATGGACGAGATCGCCGAACTGGCGGGCGTGTCCAAGCCGTTGGTCTACCTGTACCTGAACTCCAAGGAAGACCTCTTCACCGCCTGCATCCGGCGCGAGGCCACGGCGCTGCTGGAGGCGGTGCGCGCGGGCGTCCACCCCGACCTGCCCGCCGACCGGCGGCTCTGGGACGGCCTGCTGGCCTTCTTCGCGCACACCGGGCGGCATCCGCACGCCTGGTCCGTACTGCACCTCCAGGCCCGTACCCACGGCGAGCCCTTCGCCGGCGAGGTCGCCGCGATGCGCGCGGAGATCGTCGCGTTCGTGACGCAGTTGATCGCCGTCGCCGCCCGCGAGGCCCACCGGGACCCGGACCTCCCCGAGCACGAGGTCGCCGGTCTCGCCGAGGCGCTGGTCGGCGCCGCCGAGTCGCTCGCCGCCTGGGCCAACACCACCGACGGTGTCACGGCGCGGCAGGCGGCGGCGACCCTGATGAACTTCGCCTGGGCCGGACTGGGCGACCTGATGGCCGGCCGCCCCTGGTCGCCGCCGGAGGACCCGCCGCTCGGCTGAGAGGCCCGCTCGGCTGAGAGGCCGTACGGCTGAGGAGTCCGTACGGCTGAGAGGTCCGCTCAGCCGAGGGGGTCCACTCGCCCGCTCACGTGGACCCGGTTCCCGTCGCCGCCCTCCCGCAGCTCGAAGCGGCTGCCGTCGGCCGCGAAGAACACCGTCCCGGGCAGCAGCACCGGCGTCCGGAACTCCACGTGGATCCGCGCCGCCTCCGGGGTGCCGTGGGCGGCGAGGCAGCGGGCCGCGGTCCACATGCCGTGGGCGATGGCGCGCGGGAAGCCGAAGAGGCGCGCGGTGAGCGGGTGCAGGTGGATGGGGTTCCGGTCACCGGAGACGGCACCGTAGCGGCGGCCCACATCGGCACCGAGCCGCCACTCGTCGAGAACGGGCAGCACACCGGCCTCCGGCCCGCGCCACCCGGACGCCCCGTCCCGGTCCCTGTTCCCGTCCGCGGAAGGGGAAGCCGCCTGCGTGCGGTGGCGTGCCAGATACGTGCTGTGGGACTCCCACACCACCTCGCCCCCGTCCCGCAGGGCGGTGACGACGGTGGCCTCGGTGCCACGGCGGTGCGGGGCCAGGGAAGCGACGTGGACGGCGAGTTCATGGTCGCCGGTGGCCCGCAGCGGCCGGTGGCGGGTGATGCCGATCGACGTGTGGACGAGGCCGAGGAGGGGCAGCGGGAACTCCCGGTCGCTCATCAGCCGCATCGCCAGCGGGAAGCCGAGGACGTGCGGATAGGTGACCGGCAGGCAGTCCTCGCCGGTGGGGAACCCGCACACCCGCTCGTAGGCGGCGAGCCGGGCCAGGTCGACGCGCAGGCCGGGCAGCACCAGCCGGGTGCGCGGGTGGTCGGCGTCCGGGCGGGGGCGCTTGAAGGGGGACAGGAGCGCACCCCGGGCCAGCAGCGGCGTGAGGGCGGGCGGGCTCGTCAGGGTCCGCCCGCTCGTCGGGGTCCGCATCACGCCCCCAGCAGGCTCTGGCCGCACACCCGCACGACCTGGCCGTTGACGGCCTGGGAGGCCGGATGGGCGAGCCAGGCCGTCGTCTCGGCGACGTCGACGGGCAGCCCGCCCTGGGCGAGGGAGTTCATCCGGCGCCCCGCCTCCCGGATGAACAGCGGCACCGCCGCCGTCATCCGCGTCTCGATGAAGCCCGGCGCGACCGCGTTCACCGTCACCCCGTGCCCGGCGAGCGCGCGCGGCGCGAGGGCCCGGACCAGCCCGGCGACGCCCGCCTTGCTCGCGCCGTAGTTCGTCTGGCCCGCGTTGCCCGCGAGCCCGGCGATGGAGGCGGTCGCCACGATCCGCCCGCCGGGCCGCAGGGCACCCTTGGCGAGCAGGGCGTCGGTGGTCCGCAGCACGCTCGCCAGGTTGACGTCGAGGACCTGGCTCCAGCGCTCGGCGGGCATGTTGACCAGCCGGCGGTCGCGGGTGACGCCTGCGTTGTGGACGAGGACGTCCAGTCCGTCGGGGAGCGCGGCGGCGATGCGCTCGCCCGCGTCGGCGGACGTCATGTCGAGGGAGAGGGCGAACGCGCCGCCGCCGAGCCGTTCGGCGACCCGGCGGGCGTCGGACTCGGCCTGCGGCACGTCGAGGACGACGACCCGGGCGCCGTCCCGCGCCAGGGTCTGGGCGACCGCCTCGCCGATGCCGCGGGCGGCGCCGGTGACCAGGGCGGTCCGGCCGGCGAGGGGGCGCTCCCAGTCGACGGGGCCCTCGGCGCGGTGGCCGCTCGTCTCGACGACCTGGCCGCTGACGTAGGCGGACCTGGGGGAGAGGAGGAAGCGCAGGGTGGACTCGGCGGCGGCCGCGTCGGTCAGCCGCAGGAGGTTCACGGTCCTGCCCCGGCCGATCTCCTTGCCCAGGGAACGGGTGAAGCCCTCCAGGGCCTGCTGGACGGCGGCCTGGTGGTGGTCGTCGGGATCGAGCGGCGCGCCCAGCACCACGACCCGTCCGCTCGCCGCGACCGACCGGACGACCGGGTGCAGGGCCGCGTGCACCTCGGCGAGCGTCTCGACGTCGCGCACGCCGGTGGCGTCGAGGACGACGGCCGCCGGGCCCGCGGAAGCGGCCGCCGCACCCGTGGAGCTGGCTGCCGGGCCGGTGGAGCTGGCCGCCGGGCCGGTGGAGCTGGCTGCCGGGCCGGTGGAGTCGGCCGCCGGGCCGGTGGAGCTGGCTGCCGGGCCGGTGGAGTCGGCCGCCGGGCCCGTGGAGTCGGCTGCCGCGTCCGTGGAGCCGGCCACCGGGCCCGTGGAGCCGGCCACCGGGCCCGTGGAGCCGGCCACCGGGCCCGTGGAGCCGGCCACCGGGCCCGAGGAGTCAGCTGCCGGGCCCGTGGAGCCGGCCACCGCGCCCGAGGAGCCGGCCACCGCGCCCGAGGAGCCGGCCGCCCGGCTCGGGGAGCCGGTCGCGAGCCCCGTCCGGGCCAGGACCGGCGCGAGGTCGAGCGTGGACGGGCCGGCCGTGAGGTGCAGCAGGGGGCCGTCGAGGGCTGGGCGCTCCGGCGACCAGCGCCTGAGCGCCGCCGGCTGGGGGAGGCCGAGCCGCCGGGTGAGGAAGCGGCCGGGTGCGGTGGCGGTGAAGCTCAGGTAGCGGTCGGCCACGTTCGTCTCCTTGGGGTTCCAGGTCGTCCCGGGTACTGCGCCAAGTCCTTACTCTGGAGTAAGGTTACCGGTGGTAAGCCTAGGATAGTGGTGAGGAGCAGGTCGAGATGACAACCGTGCAGCGGCCGGAGGGGGTCCGCCGCGTCGCGATCATCGGCGGCACCCGTGTCCCGTTCGCGCGCTCCGACGGCCCGTACGCCACCGCCTCCAACCAGGAGATGCTCACGGCGGTGGTGGACGGCCTGGCCGCCCGGTACGGGCTCGACGAGCCCGGCGCCGTGGGCGAGCTGGTGGCCGGCGCCGTCCTCAAGCACAGCCGCGACTTCAACCTCGCCCGCGAGACCGTCCTCGGCTCGCGGCTGGACGCGCGCACCCCGGCCTACGACATCCAGCAGGCCTGCGGGACCGGTCTCCAGGCCGTGATCGCCGCCGCCAACAAGATCGCCCTCGGCCAGACCGAGTCGGCCGTCGCGGGCGGCGCCGACACCGCCAGCGACGCCCCGCTGGGCGTCAACGACCGCCTGCGCCGCATCCTGCTGGAGGCGCGGCGGGCCAAGTCGCCCGGCGCCCGCCTGAAGGCCCTCGCCCGCGTCCGCCCCTCCCACCTGGTCCCCGACATCCCCCGCAACGCCGAGCCCCGCACCGGCCTGTCCATGGGCGAGCACGCGGCGGTCACCGCCCGCGCCTGGGGCATCGGCCGCGAGGCCCAGGACGACCTCGCCGCGACCAGCCACCGCCGGCTGGCGGCCGCCTACGACCGCGGCCTCTTCGAGGACCTCGTCGTCCCCTTCCGCGGCCTGACCCGCGACCAGAACCTGCGCCCCGACTCGACGGTGGAGAAACTGGCCCGCCTCAAGCCGGTGTTCGGCCTCGACGCCCCCGACCCGACGATGACGGCCGGCAACTCCACCCCGCTCACCGACGGCGCCGCCGTGGTCCTCCTCGCCTCCGAGGAGTGGGCGACGGCGCGCGGCCTGGCGCCGCTGGCCTACCTGACCGCCTACGAGACGGCGGCCGTGGACTTCGTCCGCGGTGACGTCGCCGACGGCGAGGACGGACTGCTGATGGCCCCCGCGTACGCCGTGCCGCGCATGCTGGAGCGGGCCGGTCTCGGCATCGAGGACTTCGACCTGGTCGAGATCCACGAGGCGTTCGCCTCCCAGGTGCTGGCCACGCTGGCGGCCTGGGAGAAGCGGGGGCTGGCGCCGGTGGACCGGGAACGCCTGAACGTGGCGGGTTCGTCCCTCGCGACCGGCCACCCCTTCGCGGCGACCGGCGCCCGGATCACCGCCACCCTCGCCAAGCTGCTCGCCGAGCGTGAGGGCCCCGCACGGGGGCTGATCTCGGTGTGCGCGGCGGGCGGCCAGGGGGTGACGGCCATCCTGGAACGCCCCTGACCTGCATACTTGAGGGTAAGTCAGATAACCGCCGAGGATGCACAGCCCCGACCCCGGACCACCTCCGAACCCGCACAGCCTCCACACGACAACGCCGTACGATCTCCATCCTGACCGGGCGTGATCCCTCAGTTCCGGGGAGCGACCGGTCGACGCCTCGGTGCGCGAGGCCGTACGTCATGCAGGGGCGGTTCCCGTCACTGCGCGCCCAGGGAGCCGCCCGTGTCCACCCCGTACACCCGTTCCAGCGACTACGACGACGCTCCGCCCGCCCTGGTGGCGCCCGAGACGCGGCGGCTGGACGGCGCCGTGCGGGAGGCGTCCGTACCGGCCTTCGCGCGCCCGGTGACCCACGGGTCGCTCGCCGACCTGCCGTTCGAGAACGCGGAGGCGGCCCCGCACACGGTGGTCCTCAGCCGCCGGGGGCAGGACGGCGACCGGTGGACGGACGTGACGGCCGAGAGGTTCGCGGCGCAGGTGCACGCCGTCGCGAAGGGGCTGATAGCCGAGGGCCTGGTGCCGGGCGACCGCATCGCCGTCATGGCCCGGACGCGGTACGAGTGGACGCTGCTCGACTTCGCCGCCTGGGCCGCCGGCCTGGTCACCGTGCCCGTCTACCCCACCTCCTCCGTCTTCCAGGTCCGCTGGATCCTCCAGGACTCCGGCGCCGTCGCCCTGATCACGGAGACGCTCGGCCAGGCCGCCGCCATCGGCCCCGAACGCGACCGGCTGCCCGACCTGCGCCATGTGTGGGTGATGGAGAAGGGCCACGTCGAGACCCTCGCCGAGATCGGCGGCCACGTCCCCGACGCCGAGGTCGACGTCCGCCGGGGCGTCCTCGGCCCCGACACCCTCGCCACCCTCATCTACACCTCCGGCACCACGGGCCGGCCCAAGGGCTGCGCGCTCACCCACGGCAACTTCCTCGCCGAGGTCGACAACGCGATCGAGCTCCTCTACCCGGTCTTCAAGTCGTCCACCGACGACCTCTCCGTCCTCCTCTTCCTGCCGATGTCGCACGTCTTCGGCCGGATGGTCGCCGTCGCCTGCGTCCGCGCCCGCGTCCGCCTCGGCCACGCCCCCAGCCTGAAGCCCGCCGAACTCCTCCCGGACATGGCCGCGTTCAAACCCACCTGCCTCCTCGCCATCCCGTACATGCTGGAGAAGGTCTTCAACACGGCCCGCGCGAAGGCGGAGGCGGGCGGCCGGCTCACCTCCTTCGACCGCGCCGTGAACACGGCCGTCCGCTACGGCGAGGCCGTCGAGGCCCAGAAGACCGGCACCGGGAACGGCCCCGGCGCCACCCTCCGCGCCGCCCGCTCCTTCTACGACCCCCTGGTCTACCGCCGCATCCGCAACGCCATGGGCGGCCGCGTCCGCCACGCCATCTGCGGCGGCTCCCCGCTCGGCCGCCGCCTGGGCGCGTTCTACCTGGGCGCCGGCATCGAGATCTACGAGGGCTACGGCCTCACCGAGACGACCGGCGCCGCCACCGTCACCCCGCCGCAGAAACCCCGCCTGGGCACCGTGGGCTGGCCCCTGCCCGGCACGAAGATCCGCATCGCCTCCGACGGCGAGATCCTCATCGCGGGCGGCCACGTCCTGCGCGGCTACTGGGACCCGGCCGCCGGCGGAGTCGTCCCCGCCGCCCCCGACGGCTGGCTCGCCACCGGCGACCTCGGCGCACTCGACGACGAGGGCTACCTGACCATCACCGGCCGCAAGAAGGAGATGCTCATCACGGCGGGCGGCAAGAGCGTCGCCCCCGCCCCGCTGGAGAACTGGCTGCGCTCCCACCCCCTGATCTCCCAGGCCATGGTCCTCGGCGACGGCCGCCCCTACGTCTCCGCCCTGCTCACCCTCGACCCCGACGGCCTCACCCACTGGCGCCAGATGAACGGCAAGCACCCCGTCCCGGCGAAGCTGCTGATCGGCGACGAGGAACTGGAGGCCGTCCTCCAGCGGGCCATCGACGAGGCCAACAAGCTGGTCTCCCGCCCCGAGTCCATCCGCCGCTTCGCCGTCCTCCCGCACGACTTCACGGAGGCCACGGGCCACCTCACGCCGTCGATGAAGCTACGGCGTGAGGCGATCATGCGGGACTTCGCGGTGGAGGTGGAGGGGCTGTACCCGCGGTGAGGTCAGAGCCGCCCGGCGTGCGCGAGGAAGTCGGCCCAGGCGGGGGCGGAGAGGGTGAGGTGGGGGCCGCCGGGGTGCTGCTTGGAGTCGCGGACGTGGACGGTGTGGGGGCAGGCGGCTAGTTCGAGGCAGTCGCCGCCTTCGCCGCCGCTGTACGTCGACTTGCGCCAGGTGTAGGCGGTTTCGACGCAGTCGCCGCCTTCGCCGCTGCTGTAGCTGGACTTGAACCAGGTGAGGTTCGCGCTGTTCAAAGCTCCTCCAGCTTTTTCTCGATCAACCTTCGGGTCTCGCTGGGCGAGAGGGCCATCGCCCGCATGATTCCATAGCGGTCGCTGATCTTGCGGACCTCTTCCGGGTCGGTGATGAGCCGGGGGTAGCCCTGGGCCTCGGTGTAGGCCACCTGCGCGTGCTTCTTGAGAGTCAGCAGGTTGAAAGAGCTGTCGAGGTTGGGATGTTCCTCCACGTGCATCGGCATTACCTGGATCTCGACGTTCTGCCTGCTGCTGACGCTCAGCAAGTGCCGCAACTGCGTCGCGTGAACGTCCCGTCCGCCGATCGGCCGTTCCAGGACGGCCTCCTCGATGACGTAACTGACGATGGGGGCGGGCCAACGCTCGAAGACCTGCTGTCGGGAGAGCCGGTCGGAAACTCGTTTCTCGATCGTGTCCGCGTTCAGGAAAGGACGTCGCTTCGCGAACACCGCGTGCGCGTGCTCCGGTGTCTGGAGGAGGCCCTGCACCGCGTTGGTGGAGTAGTGGTGCAGCTCCACCGCCTCCGCCTCCATCGCCGCATAGCCTCGGTACCACTCCGGATGCCGAGTCCGTACCTTGCCCACCGCCTCCCGCACCTCGGGAACGGCGTCCGCGAGCATGCCCCCGGCGTCCAGTAGTTCGTCCGCCTTCTCGAGCACCTCCGGCCGGATGAGCCGCACCCCTCGCTCCATGGAGGAGATGGCGTCGGGCCCGTACCCCACCAGCTGCCCGAACTCCTTCTGCGTCAGCCCCTTCCGCTCGCGCAGCCGCTTCAGCATCTTGCCCAGCGCGGTGAACAGCCCCGTCGTCCCGTCGGCCTCCGCCGGTGTCTCCGGCCTCCGCTCACGTTCGTCCGTCACGCCACTCCGCCTTCCGTCTCACTGGTCACGCCGACACCACGTACGCCCGCGCGACCGTAGCCGTACCACTACGGAGAGTCGCCAGGTCGCCCCTGGCCAGCGTAGATACAACCGGCCAGGCTCGGTCGGGTGAACAGCAGAATCTCCCCCCAGATCTCCACCCCTCTCGGTGAACCGGTCGGCGAACTGACCGTGCGGCTCAGCTCCACACCCCGAGGGGCCCGCCTCGCCCGGCGGCTCACCGCGCAGCAGCTCGACGCCTGGGGCCACCCGCACGGCGGCGAGGCGAACGACACCGCCCAGCACGTCGTCGCGGAGCTGGCCGCCAACGCCGTCACGCACGGCCGGGTGCCGGGCCGGGACTTCGAGCTGCGGCTGCTGCTGCTCCCGGAGGGCGTGCTGCGGGTGGAGGTGGGCGACGCGCGGGCGGACCGGAAACTGCGGATCGTGCCGGGTTCCGAGGAGGCGGAGGGCGGCCGGGGGCTCGTCCTGGTCGCCGTACTGGCCCGGACGTGGGGCGTCACCGAGCGGGAGGTCGGCAAGACGGTGTGGGCGGAACTGCCGCTCACCTGACTACGGAAGCGAGCAACTCCATTGATCCCAGGCTTATTTACCGCGCCCCGACGTCCGACCGGCTGGGATGGCACGGCGGGCCTCCGGGACCCGCCCCACCCCCCACCTCCCTCGTCACCCGTCACCCGTTCCCGACCGGAGGTCTCCCCGCATGCGCTCTCCCGCCCGCTTACACCTGGCCCGGCGTTCCCTGCTCGCCGCGGCGCCCGCCGTCGGACTGTCGGGAATCGCCGCCGGTAACGCCGCCGCCCGGCCCGCGGCGGCCACGCCCCGTCCCCCCGGCCACCTGGTCCTCGACTACCGGCCGAGCCAGGAGACCGGCTGGCCGCCGCACCCCGGCAAGGCGACGGGGACGATCGGCGGGCACGTCGCCGCGCAGGACTTCACGTTCAACGGCACCCGGTACCGGATCAGCCTCCTGCCGTTCGGGCAGGACGGCGACGCGCCGGACCCCGTCTACGAGGACGTCCCGGCCGATCCCGACCTGGCGTTCGAGCGGACGCTGGCCGATGCCTTCGGCGACTCCTACGCGTTCCGGTACCAGGGCGGCTTCCCCGGGTCGGGGGAGTTGAGGGTCCAGTCGTACAGCGTCGCCGCCACCGAGGCGACGGCGGAGCAGCCGGGGACGACCTTCGGCGGCGGCGTGTACGTCGTGTACGACCCGGACGTCCGCCGCGGCGACCCGGGCGTCCACGACACGATCCGGTGGATCCAGGTCGTCCGCTCCACCGGCTTCGACACCAGACCGAGCGAGGTCGACAACCAGTACCGGGCGAACCCGTTCTACATGGACGGCGGCCTGACCTCGGTCGACGGCACCCAGGTCTGCAACTTCCACGACGAGGCCCTGTTCTCGCTCGACGGGAACTTCTCCCTGGAGAGCGAGTTCACGGCGGAGGTCTTCCTCGCCCGGGACACCGGCGACAAGGACGCGTCGGGCCGGGGGATCGTCAAGATCTTCGGCGGGCTGAAGTGGGGGTGGCAGGTGCGCCCGCTGCCGTAGCGCCCTCAGGCCTGCGGAGCCTCCGAGGCCCGCGGTGCCTGGTCGTCGTCAGGCGTCCGCGCCTTCCCCATCCCGGAGGTGAACCCGACCGGGGCGAGGAACAGCGCGGCCGTCGGGACCAGGTACACGAGCCAGGCCGTGGCCTGGAGGACCGTCGGGTCGGGCTGGAAGTTGAAGACGCCCTTGAGCAGGGTGCCGTACCAGCTGTCCGGCGGGATCGTGCCGCTGATGTCGAAAGCCAGGCTGGTCAGGCCGGGGAGGATGTCGGCCTCCTGGAGGTCGTGGACGCCGTACGCGAGCACGCCCGCCGCGACCACGACGAGCATGCCGCCGGTCCAGGTGAAGAACTTCGAGAGGTTGATCTTCAGTGCGCCCCGGTAGAACAGCCAGCCCAGCAGGACGGCGGTGGCCAGGCCCAGGGCGACGCCGATCAGCGGGCGCGGGGTGCCGTCACCGGCCGCGTGCACCGACGCCCACACGAACAGCGCGGTCTCCAGGCCCTCCCGGCCCACCGCGAGGAAGGCGGTCGCGACCAGCGCGCCGGTGCCCATCACCAGGGCCGCGTCCAGCTTGCCGTGCAGCTCGGTCCGCAGATGGCGGGCGGTGCGCCGCATCCAGAAGACCATCCACGTCACCAGGCCCACCGCGACGATCGACAGCGAGCCGCCGAGCGCCTCCTGCGCCTGGAACGTCAGCTCCTGGGAGCCGTACTCCAGGACGCAGCCGAAGCCGAGGGCGAGGGCGATCGCGATGCCGATGCCCGTCCAGATCGGCCGCAGGGCGTCCCGGCGGCCGGTCTTGACCAGGTAGGCGACCAGGATGCAGACGACGAGGCTGGCCTCCAGCCCCTCCCGCAGACCGATCAGGTAGTTGGAGAACACGGATCTACGCCTCCTCGGAGAACAGCGTCCGCCCCCACCAGTCGCTCGCGTCGCGAACGCCGGGCGGAACAGCGAAGACCGCCGAACCCACGTGCTGGATGTACTCGTTGAGCGCGTCGGACGACGAAAGCCGGCGCTGGAGCGGGATGAAGCCCTTGCGCGGGTCGCGCTGGTAGGCCAGGAAGAACAGACCGGCGTCCAGCCGGCCGAGGCCGTCGGTGCCGTCGGTGAAGGAGTAGCCCCGGCGCAGGATGGTGATGCCGTCGTTGGAGTCGGGGTGGGCGAGCCGCACGTGCGCGTCGGGTTTCATCGCCTTCAGGAACGGGGCGTCGTGCTCCCCGGCCTTGCCGACCGGTGCGCCCTCGCCCTTGTCGCGGCCGAAGACGTCCTCCTGCTCCTGCAACGACGTACGGTCCCAGACCTCGATGTTCATCCGGATGCGCCGGGCGACCAGGTACGAGCCGCCCGTCATCCAGCCGTCGTGCGCGCCGCCGTCCCCGTCGCCGACCCACACGTACTTCCTCAGCCGGGCCGTCTCGGTCCCCGCGATGTTGCGCGTCCCGTCCTTGAACCCGAACAGGTTGCGGGGGGTCTGGGCGTCCGGGGTCGTCGACGAGGTTTTGCCGAAGCCGAGCTGGGACCAGCGGACGGCGACCTTGCCGAAGCCGATGCGGGCCAGGTTGCGGATGGCGTGCACGGCGACCTGCGGGTCGTCGGCGCAGGCCTGGACGCACAGGTCGCCGCCGGTGCGGGACTTGTCCAGGTTGTCGCCGGGGAACGTGGGCAGGTCGACCAGGGCCGCGGGCCGCCGGTCCGCAAGGTCGAACCGCTCGAAGAGGGAGGGACCGAAGCCGAGGGTCAGCGTCAGCCGGGACGGGCTGAGACCCAGCGCCTCGCCGGTGTCGTCCGGGGGCGCCTCGGCCAGCCCGCCGTAGGCGCCGTCACCGACCGCCTCGCCGGCCGTCATCCGCCGCGCGGCCGCCGTCCAGTCCTTGAGCAACCGCACGAACTCCGCGCGGTCGTCGGTCTTCACGTCGAACGCGGCGAAGTGCAGCCGGTCCTGCACCGCGGTGGCGATCCCCGCCTGGTGCGTGCCGTGGAAGGCGACCGCGCCGCCGGCGTCGGCCGGGCCGCCGTCGTCACCGGCGCGGGCCAGGGCCACCGCGCCGCCGGCCGCGGCGGCACCGAGCGCGAGCCCGGCACCGCCCCAGCCGATGAGCGCGCGGCGGGTGGGCGCCTCGGCCCGTACCGGACCGGGGACGGCCGGGCTCCCGGCTCCGGGCCCGTCCGCACCGGTCCGGCCGTCCTGTCCGTCCCGGGGCTCCTCGCCGCCCACGCTGTCCCGACTGTCCCGACTGTCCCGACTGTCCCGACTGTCCCGGCTGTCCGTGGACCCTGTGCTGTCCTGGGTGCTCTGCCCGTCCTGGCTGTCCGTCATGACCGCGGTCCGTTCCGTTCCTCGGCTCGCCTCGTCCCCGCTACTTCACGACGGCGGCGGCCAGCTTGGACAGCGGCTCGGCGAGCGCGTTGACCGCGTCCGACAGCTCCTTGCGGTCGTCCGCGCCGACCTTGTCGTAGGAGGTGAAGTCGTACGAGCTCGTGCTCGGGCGGTACCGGTCGAGCAGGGCGGTCAGCGCGGCGAACTGCTTGTCCAGCTCGGTGGTCAGCGCGGCGTCGTTCTTCTTGGCGACGGGCTTGAGCAGCTCGTACGCCTTCTGCGCGCCCTCGACGTTGGCCTTGAAGTCGACCAGGTCGGTGTGCGAGTAGCGGTCCTCCTCACCGGTGACCTTGCCGGTGGCGACCTCGTCGAGGAGCTCCTTGGCGCCGTTGGCCATGGAGGTCGGGGTGATCTCGGCCTTGCCGACCCGGTTCTGCCAGTCCTCCAGGTCGGTCACCAGCTGGTCGGCGAGGGTCTTCTCGGCGGAGCCGATCTTCTTGTCCTGCCACAGGGCCTTCTCCAGCCGGTGCCAGCCGGTCCACTCCTGGCCCTCCTCCAGGCCGTCGGCGCGGGTGTCGACCTTGGGATCGATGTCGCCGAAGGACTCGGCGACCGGCTCGGTGCGCTCCCAGCCGATGCGGGAGGGCGCGTACGCCTTCTTCGCGGCGGCCAGATCGCCGGCCTTGATCGCCGCGGCGAAGGTCTCGACCTCGGGCAGCGTGGCGTCGGCCTGCTCCTGCGCGTACTTGCGGTAGGCGGCGACGGCCGCGTCCAGCTGGGGGTCGCGCTGGGCGACCGTGCCACCGGTGACGGTCAGCTTCTGCCGTACGCCGTCGCCCTTCATGCCCGGACGACAGGCGATCTCGTACGAGCCGGCCTTGACCTCGGCGGTCAGCGTGTACTTGGTGCCGGGGCCGATGTTCTCCTTCTCCGACACGATCCGGTCGTCGGGGAAGAGGATCTCGACCTCGGTCGCCTTGGAGCCCTTGTTCTGGATCTGGAGGGTGACCCGGCCGGCCGGAACGGACTGGGTGGAGGTCGTGCACTTGGAATCGGCGGCGGTCACCTGGATCACGCCGCTGCCCTTGGCGTCGGCCTTCTGGGTGCAGCCCGTGACGGCGGCCAGGGCCGCCGCGGTGGCGGCGGCGGTGACGACGGAGAGGCGGACGGCTCGCATCAGGGCTCCAGGGCAGCGGGGGAGAACGGCGCGGACGCCGTACGGTGGCCCGTCCGGCATGGTGAGGCTGCCCTAACTTAACCGAGGATTACCTCGGTCATACCTACCGGAGTCGTGATTCGTCTCTCACGGAGAACGCACTGTCATGGCTTGATGTCGGTGGCCAAAAATCGCCCCCAAGGAGTGGTCAAGCGAGGGTCAACGCGCCGGACCGTCGACCGGGTGGAGGTGACCCCCGTCACATCCCTCTCGGTCGTCCTGCGGCTTCCGGGCGATCAGGTAGGCCTGCGGGACCTTCGCGCTGAGGTCGGAGTCGTTCTCGCTGACCGTCCGGGTGTGGAGGGTGAACCCGGCCGACACCAGCAGGCCGGCGACGGTCTCGGGCTGCCGGCGCAGGAAGTCGAGGGCGACCGGGTGGCCCCAGGGCCGGTCGAGGTGCCGCGGCTCGTCGCCGACCTGGAAGGCGATCAGGAGGTGGCCGCCCGGGGTCAGCACGCGGTGGAACCCGGCGAAGAGGGCGGGGAGTTCGCCGGTGGGGACGTGGATGGAGGAGTACCAGGAGACCACCCCGTCCAGGGAGCCGTCCGCGTGCCCGGCCAGGTCCAGCATGGAGCCCCGCTCGAACCGGATGCCCGGGTTCTCGCGGCGGGCGATCGCCAGCATCGACTCCGACAGGTCGACGCCGTGGGCCGCGAGGCCCCGCGACGCGAGGAACCCGGTCACCCGGCCGGGGCCGCACCCCAGGTCGGCCACTGTGCCGCCCCGGCCGACGATCTCGGCGTACGCGGTGAGCAGGGCCCGGTCCAGCGGCTTGTCCGCCAGCACGTCGCGGAAGTGGTCGGCGTAGTCGTCGGCGACGGTGTCGTAGAAGGCGCGGGTCGTGGTGAGGAAGTCGTCGGTCATGGCGGCACACGCTAGGGCCTGCGGGGGCCGCCCGTGCGGGAAGCGGCGGTATGCCCCGAGGAGGGTGTATGGGGCATGGATGTACGGCGTCGACCGACCTTTGACGAAAACCTTGCGGGCTAGGTTTTCGTGACCTATGTTCGCGGAGCGCCGGGACGGACCGGTGCAGCGAAGGAGCATCCATGATCCAGCGAAGCTGCCGGGACCTGCGCGTCGAGTACCTGCGCCGCCCCCTCGCGGTGGGTGCCGTCTCCCCCCGCTTCTCGTGGATCGCCGACCACGCGCAGACCGCGTACCGCCTCGTCGTGACGGACGCCTCGGGCTCCGTGACGTGGGACTCCGGTCGCGTCGACAGCTCCGAGACGTCGCTCGTCGCGTACGCCGGCGCGCCGCTCGCGGCCGGCGCCGACTTCGACTGGCGGGTCGAGAGCTGGTCGCGGGACAGCGTGCTCCAGGGCGGTTCGACCTTCGGCACGGCCCCCGACCTGGACGCGTGGAGCGCTCCGTGGGTTGAGCCCGTGCAGGTCTCCGCCGTCGTCGAACGCTGGTCGCTCGTCGACTGGATCCGAGGCGGCGGCCCGACGGAGCCGGTGGAGGAGCGCCTGCGTCCCGCGCACCTGCTGCGCCAGGCATTCGTCCTCGACGAGGTTCCCGTCCGGGCCCGCCTGCACATGACGGCACGGGGCGTGTACACCGCCTGGCTGGGCGGCGAGCGCGTCGGTGACGAGGTGCTGGCGCCGGGCTTCGACAGCTACGCACACCGCATCAGCGTCCAGACGTACGACGTCACGCGGCAGCTGACCGCCGGTGAGAACGTGCTCGCGGTCGCCCTCGCCGACGGGTGGTGGGCGGGACGCATCGGGCTCACGGGTTCGAGCGCGCAGTTCGGCGACCGCACCTCCGTGACGTGGGAGCTGCACGCGGCGTTCGCCGACGGCCACACCCGCGTCATCCGTCCGGGCGCCGCCGACGTGCGCAGCACCACGGGGCCGTGGCGGTACACGGACCTCTTCGTCGGAGAGTGCTACGACGCCCGCGCGCTCCCCGACGGATGGAGGGAATCCGGCTTCGACGACAGGGCGTGGACGCCCGTGATCCAACGCGGCGCCGACGCCCGTGCCCTCGTGCCGTTCCGGGGCGAGCCCGTCCGCCGCGTCCAGGAGATCCCGGCGCGAACCGTCCGCGCCACGCCGGAAGGGTGGATCGCCGACTTCGGCCAGGTGATCGCCGGCCGCGTGCGCCTGACGCTGCCGGCACTGCCGGCGGGCAGCCGCGTCGTCGTCGAGCACACGGAGACGCTGGACTCCGACGGCTCCTGGTTCGTCAACATCGCGGGCATCAACAAGGAACAGACCGACGTCTTCGTCGCCGACGGCGAGGAAGCGGAGTGGGAACCCGAGTTCACCTTCCACGGCTTCCGGTACGCGCGGGTCCGCGGCGTCGACGAGCTGCGCCCGGAGGACGTCGTCGCCGTCGTCCTCTCGAGCGACCTGGAGCAGACCGGCCGCTTCTCGACCTCCGACGCCCGCCTGAACCGCCTGCACGAGAACGTCGTGTGGAGCCAGCGCGCCAACTTCCTCTCCATACCCACCGACTGTCCGCAGCGCGAGCGCGCGGGATGGACGGGCGACCTCCAGGTGTTCGCACCCGCGGCGGCGAACATCGCGCTCGTCGCACCGTTCGTCTCGCGCTGGCTCGACAACCTGCGCTCCGACCAGCGCGCCGACGGACGCGTCACCATCACGTCGCCCCACTCCCCCTTCGACGCCGAGGCGGCGGAGCAGGCGACGGGCCTCGGCGGGATCGTCGCCGCCGCCGGGTGGAGCGACGCGATCGCGATCGTGCCGTGGACGCTCTACGAGCGGTACGGCGACATCCGGGTCTTGGAGGAGAACTCCGACGCCGTCCTCGCCTGGATCGGCTACCAGACACGGACCGCGGCCGACGAACTGCCCGCCGCTCTCGTCGCCGGGGACCTGTCGCCCGAGCGGCGTGCCCGGCAGGCACTCCTGTACAACACGGGTGAACACTTCGGGGACTGGCTCACGCCGAGCACGATGGAAGGGCGGCCGACGCACGAGGCGATCGGCATCGCACCGGCGCTCACCTCCGAACTGGTCGCGCCGATGTTCCAGGCGCACACCCTGACCCTGGCGTCGCGGACGGCGGAGGTCCTGGACCGGCCGGAGGCGGCCGCACTGGCCGAACGCGCCGCACGCGTGCGGGAGGCGTTCGCCGCGGAGTACGTCTCCGCGGACGGCGGACTCCCCGTGCGGCTGCAAGGCATGTACGCCCTCGCGCTGGGCCTCGACATGATCCCGGACGACCTGCGTGAGGCGGCGGGCGACCGGCTCGCCGAGCTGGTGCGCGAACGCGGCAACCGCCTCGACACGGGCTTCCTCTCCATGCCGTACCTCCTCGACGCGCTGTGGGACACCGGACATCGCGATCTCGCCCGCGCCGTGCTGTGGCAGAGCGAGGCGCCCTCCTGGCTCTCCCAGGTCGACCACGGTGCGACGACGATCTGGGAGACCTGGGACGCGATCGCTCCCGACGGCGCCATCCGCACGATGTCCTTCAACCACTACGCGTTCGGCTGCGTGGACGACTGGCTCTTCCGCCGGGTCGCCGGCATCACCCCCACGGCGCCCGGGTACCGCCGGGTGCGCATCGAGCCGGACCTCGATGCGGGCGTGACCCGCGTCGACGCCGCGGTCGGCACGCCCTACGGCGAGATCGCGGTGGACTGGCGGCGCGCGGAGGAGACCGTGACCGTCCGGGTGACCGTGCCCTTCGGCGTCGAGGCCACCCTCGTCGTCGCGGGTGAGACCGTGCCGCTGGGACCGGGAACGACCGAGCGCGCCTGGGACCGTGTCGACGAAGGAGCGCAACCGTGCCCGCGGTGACCGGGAAGAGCGCGCCGGGTCCGGCCGGCGTCCGCGTACGCGCCCCGTTCCTCCGCGGGACCGCAGCGGGATCCGACGAGCACGTCCCCTCGGCCGCTTTACGGCCGCGGTCCGGAGCGGACGCCGGCCGGGGAGCCCGCGCCCGCGGACGGAGAGGTGCACACGCCGCGGCCGGCCCCGGATCGCCCGGAGGCCGCCGACGCACCGCACTTCGCCGCCCCGGCAGTCGTCCGGGCACTCGTCCGGGCAGTCGTCCGGGCAGTCGTCGGGGCAGTCGTCGGGGCAGTCGTCCGGGCACTCGTCGGGGAGTCGGACCCGTCGTGGGGCGGGCCGCCGCTCCTCACCGACGCCGCTCGACGAGCGCCCGGTCCCGCCGAACGTCCTCTCCTCACACATAGTCCCTTCTCCCGTCTGGTCCCCTCTCACGTCGCGGCCGACGGACCGCTCCTGACGCTGTGGTCCGGTCACGGCGACGAGGGCTGCCACAAAAAGTTCGAACCTCGGAGTCCCGGTAACGTCCCAGGGCCCCGAGGGCAGCGCGACGTACCCCCGCGCGCCCGCGACGGAGGGCACCACATCCTCCCGAGTACCTCCCACGGCGACGACCACCTCGCCTTCCCCGCACCGCCTTCCCCACCCGGACGACTCGCCCGCGAGAACGCGCGCCCCGTCGTCCACCTCGCCATCGATCGAGCCCAGGTCCGCACCGAACCGCGGCACCGAACCGGCTCCTCGATCCCGACACGCCGACGCGATACCTGTTCGAAGGAGAACACGATGTCCCGCGCTGTCCAGGCCGTGCCCAGCACGTCCGCCGAGCAGGCTCCGACGCCCCGTCCGGGTTTCCTCCTCCTGCTCGCCGCCGCCGTCGCGTCCGTCTACGGCGTCCTGCTCTCGAACACCATCCTGACCCTGTCCCTCAAAGCCACGGAGATCGACGCGCAGGGCGCCACCACGGTGCTGTCCGTCGTCGTCGGCATCGGCAGCGTGTTCTCCATCGTCGGGTTCCCCGTGGTGGGGCGGCTGAGCGACCGCACCCTGTCGCGGCTGGGGCGGCGCCGGCCGTACCTCTTCGCGGGTGCGGTGCTGATCGCACTCGGTGCCGTCGCCACGGTGGCCGCGGGCGACAAGGCCACGCTCACCGCCGGGTACATCATCACGACGCTCGGCAGCGTCTCGGCGCTCGTCGCGTGCACCGCGCTCGTGCCCGACCAGTTCCCTCCGGCGGAGAGAGGGCTGCCGTCGGCCGTGCTCGGACTGGGTGCGCCGATCGGCGCCGTCCTCGGCCTGTTCCTCGCGCAGCTCGTACAGCCGGACCTCGCCGCGATGATCTACCTGCCCGCCGGCGTCGCGGTGGTCGCGGTGCTCGCCCTCGCCCTGACGGCACGTGATCGCCGCCTCACCCGCGAGGAGCGCCCCGCCTTCTCGGGGCGCGAGTTCCTCGGCACGTTCTGGGTGAACCCGCTCAAGCACCCGGCGTACGGCTGGGCCTGGTGCAGCCGCCTGATGATCTTCTTCGGCGTGGGCGCCGTCAACGGGTACCAGGCGTTCTACCTGATCATGGTGCACCACATCGACCCCGCCACGGTCGGTACCTCGATCTTCGTGGCGTCGCTCCTCTCCACGGGGCTCTCGCTCGTGTTCGCGCCGCTGTTCGGGAAGGTCTCGGACCTGGCCGGCCGCCGCAAGCCCTTCGTCATCGCGTCGGCGATCGTGTTCGCGGCCGGCCTCGGCATCACGGCGGCCGCCACGACCTTCCCGATGTTCCTCGTCGCCGTGGCCGTCATGGGCGTCGGCCAGGGCGTCTACTTCGCCGTCGACTACGCGCTCGTCCTCGACGTGCTGCCGGACCCGGACAATCCCGCGAAGGACCTCGGCATCATGAACCTCGCGAACTCGCTGCCGACGTCGATCGTCCCCGCTGTGGCGCCGACCCTGCTCGCCTACGGCGCGACCGCGTCGAACCCGCAGAACTTCACCACGCTCTTCCTGGCCGGCACCGCCGCGGCCGTGCTCGGCGCCCTGCTCGTCCTGCCGATCAAGGGCGTGAAATGACCCTCTGACGGGACGGCCGTCGGCGGGACCACCGGCCCACCCGACGGTCCGGGACCCTCCGGCCGCCCCCGCCGGCAAAGCCACTCCGAGAACGGTCGCTACGCGACCCCCAGCGCCCGCAGCCCGGCCGTCGCCACCGCCGCCCCCAGCACCACCGCCGGGAACGGCGCCCGCTTCCACGCCAGTACGGCGCCCACCAGCACCCCGGCCGGCCGCGCCCACCCGGCGAAGCCCCCGCCCTCGGTCAGCGCGCCCGTCGCCAGCAGCGCGACCAGCAGCACCACGGCCCCCGCCGGCAGCAGTTCCCGCACCCGCGCGGGCAGTTCGACCCGCCCGTGCAGGGCGGGCCCGACCAGCCGGAAGGCGTACGTCCCCACCGCCAGCACCACGATCACCGCGACGGCCGACGCACTCATACGGCGGCCCCCTCACGGCCGTACAGGAACAGCCCGGCGAGCGACAGCAGCACCGGCACCCCGGCCGGGACGACGGGGGTCGCCACGAGGGCGATCAGGGCGCCGAGGGCCGCCGGGCGCCGCAGGAAGCGGCTCGCGCGGAGGGACGGGAGGACCAGGGCCACCAGGACGGCGGGGAAGGCGGCGTCCAGGCCGTAGACGGCGGTGTCGCCGAGGGCGGTGCCCACGAGCGCCCCGGCCAGGACGCCCAGGTTCCACACGGCGAACAGACCGAGGCCGGACACCCAGAAGGCGGCGCGGCGGCGCGCCGGATCGGGCTGGGCCAGGGCGAAGGCCACGGTCTCGTCCGTCACCAGGTGCGCGCCCAGCAGGCGTGCCGCCCGGCCGGGGCCGAGCAGGTCGGCGACGGCGAGGCTGAACGCGACCGCCCGGGTGTTGAGGAGCAGCCCGGTGGCCACGGCGGCGAACGGGCCGCCCCCGGCCAGCAGCACCCCGACCGCGCTGAACTGCGCCGAACCCGCGTACACCACCAGCGACATCACCACCGGCACCCAGACCGGCAGCCCCCCGGCGACGGAGAGCGCGCCGAACGAGAGACCGACGACCCCGCTCGCCACCCAGACGAGGGAACTGTCCCGGACCAATGACCCGAACGAGTGAGTTCGGAGGAGCGAACGCATGTTTTCTACAATGAACAGACCCCCAGACGTTCGTCAAGGCGAACGATCGTACCGACAGAGCGAACGGAGTGAACGGCGTGTCCGACGTCCCCGCCCGCCTGCCCCTCGACTGGATCGCCGCCTCCCTGCGGCGCGAGCGCACCCGCGCCGGACTCTCCCTCTCCGAGCTGGCCAAACGGGCCGGCATCGCCAAGTCCACGCTGTCCCAACTGGAGGCGGCGGGCGGCAATCCGAGCATGGAGACCATCTGGGCGCTGGGCGTGGCGCTGGGGGTGCCGTTCAGCGCACTGGTCGAGCCACCGGTGTCCGCCGTCCAGGTGATCCGGGCCGGGGAGGGCCCGACGGTCGCCTCGGAGCAGGCGCCGTACGCGGCGACCCTGCTGTCGGCCAGCCCGCCGGGCGCCCGGCGCGACCTCTACCACCTGCGGGCCGAGCCGGGGGCCGTACGGACCTCGGAACCGCACATCCCGGGCACGGTGGAGCACCTGATCGTGAGCACCGGACGGGTGAAGGCGGGGCCGGCCGGGGAGACGGTGGAGCTGGAACCCGGCGACTACATGACGTACCGGGGCGATGTGCCGCACTCGTACGAGGCGCTGGTGCCGGGCACGACGTTCGTGCTCGTCATGCAGCACGTGTGACAGGTGCGGAAATTCGCCGAGAATTCACCCGGAAGGAGAAAGCCGGGGGCTCGGAGAACGGGGCGCGGGAGTCCGGGGGGGCTCGGCGAACGGGGCGCGGGTAACCGGAAGAAGGGATTCCGGCATGGGGGGCCGGGAAAGGCAGGAGCCCCGTTGCCGTACGGCACGGGGCTCCTTGGGTACTGCTCTCAGACTTGCGATCTCACGGGTGTGACGATCAGACGGGGGTGACGTTCTCCGCCTGCGGGCCCTTCGGACCCTGGGTCACGTCGAAGGAGACCTGCTGGTTCTCCTCGAGGGAACGGAAACCCTGCGCGTTGATCGCGGAGTAGTGGACGAAGACGTCGGGGCCGCCGCCTTCCTGGGCGATGAAGCCAAAGCCCTTTTCGGCGTTGAACCACTTCACGGTTCCGGTAGCCATAAGCCCTCCTTGGGCCCAAAGGGTTGCCCTGCTCCAGAACCCTGCAAGCGTGAAAGCAAGTGCCGCACAACTGCATACGTCTGAAAACGACGAGAGCCCGCGGTTACATGCTCCGCAGGCTCTGTACTGCAAGGGAAACCAAACTGCAACTTGCGGCGAGCCTAGCACGCGGGCAGCCGAAAGCAATAGAGGTCAAGATCACGTCACTCGGATGTTTGAAGATCCGGTGAAGGGGTTGACCCGGGGGCCGGAGTCCGGAGCGTACCGGACGGGGTCTAGTCTCGCGATGTGGACAATTCTCGCACCCGGCCGCGCGTCGGCCACATCCAGTTCCTGAACTGCCTGCCCCTGTACTGGGGGCTCGCGAGAACCGGCACGCTCCTCGACTTCGAACTGACCAAGGACACCCCGGAGAAGCTCAGCGAGCGGCTGGTCGCGGGAGAACTGGACATCGGCCCCGTCACCCTCGTCGAGTTCCTGAGGAACGCCGACGACCTGGTCGCCTTCCCCGACATCGCCGTCGGCTGCGACGGCCCGGTGATGTCCTGCGTGATCGTCTCCCAGGTCCCGCTGGACCGGCTGGACGGCGCCCGGGTCGCGCTCGGCTCGACCTCGCGCACCTCCGTGCGCCTCGCGCAGCTGCTGCTCTCCGACCGCTACGGCGTCCGGCCCGACTACTACACCTGCCCGCCCGACCTCAGCCTGATGATGCAGGAGGCGGACGCGGCCGTCCTCATCGGCGACGCGGCGCTGCGGGCGAACCTGCTGGACGGCCCCCGGTACGGGCTCCAGGTGCACGACCTCGGGGCGCTGTGGAAGGAGTGGACCGGCCTGCCGTTCGTCTTCGCCGTGTGGGCCGCCCGCCGCGACTACCTCGAACGCGAGCCGGACATCACCCGCCAGGTCCACGAGGCCTTCCTCGCCTCCCGCAACCTCTCCCTGGACGAGGTCGGCAAGGTCGCCGAACAGGCCGCCCGCTGGGAGGCCTTCGACGAGCGGACCCTGGAGCAGTACTTCACTACGCTCGACTTCCGCTTCGGCGGACCGCAGTTGGAGGCCGTGACCGAGTTCGCCCGGCGCGTCGGGCCCACGACCGGCTTCCCGGCGGACGTGAAGGTGGACCTGCTCCAGCCCTGAGACTCCCCGCGAAGCGCCGGCCGTTGCGCCCCCGAGACCTTCCCCGCGAAGCGCCGCCGTTCCGCCCCTGAGATCCGGCGGGCCCGGGCACTACCCTGCTGGGAAGTGAGGCGTTACGGGGGAGAGGGGACGCCATGCAGCCGCTCGGAGCCGACGAACCCACCGAGGTGGGGCCCTACCGGCTGCTCGGCCGGCTCGGCTCCGGCGGGATGGGCCGCGTCTACCTGGGGCGCAGCGCCGGCGGCCGCACGGTCGCCGTGAAGATCGTGCACCCGCACCTCGCCCTCGACGAGGAGTTCCGCGCCCGCTTCCGGCGCGAGGTCGAGGCCGCCCGCCGGGTCGGGGGCGCCTGGACCGCGCCGGTGCTGGACGCCGACCCGGAGGCGGGCGTGCCCTGGGTCGCCACGGCGTACGCGGCGGGCCCCTCACTGGCGGCGGCCGTCACCGGCACGGACGGGGGAGCGCTGCCCGAGCACACCGTACGGGTCCTGGGGGCGGGGCTGGCCGAGGCGCTGGCGACCGTCCACGGACTCGGACTCGTGCACCGGGACGTCAAGCCGTCCAACGTCCTGCTGACCGTCGACGGCCCCCTCCTGATCGACTTCGGTATCGCGCGCGCCACGGACGGCACGGCGTCGCTGACGTCCACCGGCGTCTCCGTCGGCTCGCCCGGATACATGGCCCCCGAGCAGATCCTCGGCAAGGGCGTCACCGGCGCCGCCGACGTCTTCTCCCTCGGCGCGGTCCTGGCCTACGCGGCCACCGGCGAGCCGCCCTTCCGCGGCGACACCTCCGCCGCCCTCCTCTACAAGGTCGTCCACGAGGAGCCGGAGCTCGACGGACTCGGCGGTGTGCTGCGGGAGGTGGCCGAGGCCTGCCTGGCGAAGCGACCGGAAGCACGGCCTTCGCCCGAGGAGATCGCCCGGCGGCTGGCCCCGGAGGGCGCCGCCCGGCTGGTGGCGGCCGGATGGCTGCCGGGGGCGGTGGTGGAACAGGTGGGGCGCAGCGCCGTGCGGGTGCTGAACCTGGAGGGGACCGGGGCGGGGGCCCCGGCCGGAGCGGTCGCGGCACCGGCGTGGGCCCCGGCTCCGGGTCCGGTCTCCGGGCCGGTGGGGTTCAGCAGCCCCTCGGTGGGGCAGCCGCACAGGCCCGCCACCGTCGGCGAGTTCGGGCCGCCCCCCGTGATGCCGCCCCCCGTGCTGCCGCTCCCCGAGACGCCGACCCCGGCGGACGCGGTGCCCGCACCCCGCCAGGGCGGGGAGCGGACCGGTGACCGGCCCGGCAAGCTCTCCGTGAGCCTCGCGGCCACCGCCGGCCCCGGCGAGGCCGGCCGCGGCCGTCGGCTGAGCTGCACCGTCGCCCTGGCGGTCGCGGGAGCGCTGGCCGCCGTGACGGTGGGCTCGGTCTTCGTCCTCGACCTGCTGCCGGGATCGTCCGACAGCGGGAACGACTACGCCGACGGCGCCCCCACCTCGACATCCCCCACGGCCACGGGGCTCCCCGGCGCCGGTGACGGTGCCGGCGAGGGCAGCGCCTCGCCCACCGCCGCCCTCCCGACGAGCTACCTCGGCACCTGGGAGGGCGATGCCGCCGGCCTCGGCGGCCAACTCCCCATGGGTACCTTCCGAGTGACGGTCCAGCAGGCAGCCGTCGGCCAGAAGCTGGGAGAGCTGCGCCAGACCGACGTCCTGGGCGCGGTCTGCGTCGACGTCCTCACCCTGAAGCAGGTGACGGCGAAGGAGGTCGTCGCCACCGCGAAGGGCGCCACCACCAACCACGCCGGCTGCAACCCCGACCCCCACACCGTCCACCTGACCCCGACGGACGACGACCTGACGTTCACCTCGGACAGCGATGCGGAGGGGCGGCCGGTGGCCCGGATGGCGCGGGTGGATTAGCAGGACGGGCTCCGGTACGTACGGGGCCACGACGTCGGCGTGGACGAAGGCACGCAGGCCCCCGAGGCCGCCCGCAGGTCCTAGAACGCCGACAGGGTCAGCGTGATCCCGGTGGGCGCGGTGTCCTGGATGTACGAGGCGAAGTCGGCGACGTCGTCGAAGGCGAAGCCGTACGCCCTGCCGTCCGCCATGGCCGCGTGGACGGCCTTGGAGTAGTGGTTGGTGAGGTCGGTGCGGTAGAAGTCGGCGGCGGTGGTGGCCGGCTGGGCGGGGTGACTGATCAGCGTGGAGCGGTTGAAGCCGGCGCCGAGCACGGCGGCGACGGGGCCGGTGGTGCCGTCGTTCGGTGCGGCGAGGTTGCCGTCGCAGAAGAGGACGTCCCGCGTCGACGGCTTGGCGAAGGAGACCGAGGCCGGGCCGTCGAAGACGAACCGCTCGCCGCGGACCCGGCCGGTGAAGGTGCCGGCGTTGGTGGTGACGGTGAGGTCCCTGCCGGTGTAGGTGCTCCACACCTCGTCGATGTAGGGGGTGAAGTAGTCCGTGGCGAAGAGGCCCGCGTCCAGTCCGTGGCCCGGGGCGATGACGCGCAGGTCGTCGACGACCAGGGGCGCGAACTCCGGGACGGACGTGACCGCGGCGAACGCGGCGGCCCGTCCGCCCTCGCGCACCACGCCGGTGACCTGCTCCTGGGCGCCGGTCAGCCGGATGTTCATCGGCACGCTGAACATGTCCACCATGGTGGTGTTGCAGAACATGCCCGCGGAGTTGAGGGTGAACTCGGCGCAGTCGTGCAGCACCGGGTAGTTGGGGTCCGAGGCGACCCAGCCGGCCGGGTACTGAAGGGCCGGGTTGCCGTTGCCGTCGGTGACCGCTTTGAACTTCAGCTTGTCGCCGAGCGACACGTAGATGCGGCCCGACATGGGGGGCAGCGACAGGGTGGTCTTCTTGCCGGTGAGCGGGATGGCGTAGTCGGTGAAGCCGTCGGCGCCGTTGTCGGAGAGGGATATCGGGGCCGGGGTGCCCTCCGGCGTGACCCGGACCTGTTGTCCGTCCTGGTTGCCGACGATGTAGACGTGGACCGAGCCGTCGGCGAACGAGCCCGTGTCGTTGACGACGGTCAGCGCGAGCGCGTCCGCCGCGGCGCTGTCCGTCGTGGTGGCCGCGGTGCTGTCCGCCGCCGAGCCGGCCAGGGCGTGCGGTGCGACGACGGCGACGGCGGGCGCCGCCACGGCGACACCGCCGAGAGCGGTGAGGACCTTGCGACGGGTGAGGCTGCGCTGGTGACGGGGGGACATACGGGGTGCTCCTCTGGGTGTTCCTAGGGGGTGCCGCTGGGGGTTCCTAGGGGGCTGCCTCCGGGGCCGGGGGTGTGCCTCCGGGTGGGGTCAGCCAACGGTCCACTTCTGGTTGGCGGTGCCGGCACAGGTCCAGATCTGCAACCGGGTGCCGTCGGCCGACGAGTTGTCCTTGGCGTCCAGGCACTTGTCGGCCTTGACGTTGGTCAGGTCCCGGGCCGCGGTGAACGTCCAGCGCTGGGAGGCCGCGCCGGCGCAGGTGTTCAGCACGACGGGCGCGCCGTCCGCGGTGGAACCGTCCCGCACGTCCAGGCACTTGCCGAGCGCCCGTACGGTGCCGTCCGCGCCGAACGTCCACTTCTGGGCGTCGGCCTGGGTGCAGTCGTGCAACTGGATGGGGGTGCCGTCGGCCGTCGCCGCGCCCGCGACGTCCACGCACATGCCGCCGATACCCTTGATCGCGCTGGTCGTCGCCGGCGTGTCCCCCGTGTCGCCCGTGCCCCCCGTCCCACCCGTGTCGCCCGTGTCGTCGGTGTCGTCCGAGGCCGTGACCCGGATGTAGTCGACGAGCATGGTCTGAGGCAAGGACGTGCTCGCGTCCGGGCTGCCGGGCCAGTCGCCGCCGACCGCGAGGTTCAGGATCAGGAAGAAGGGGTGGTCGTAGACCCATGTGTTGCCGCCCAGGTCCGCGGGGGTGCGGGTCCGGTACGCGGTGCCGTCCACCGACCACGTGATCTCCGACGGGCTCCAGTCGACCGCGAAGACGTGGAAGGCGTCGGCGAACGCCTGGCCGTCGGGGAGCGTCCGGGACGCGCTGATCCCGCCGGCGCCGGAGTAGCCGGGGCCGTGCAGCGTTCCGTACACGGTGCCGGGCTCCTTGCCGACGTTCTCCATGACGTCGATCTCGCCGCTGTTCGGCCATCCGACGCTGCCGAGGTCGTCGCCCAGCATCCAGAAGGCGGGCCACATGCCCTGCCCGCGGGGCACCTTGATCCGGGCTTCGAAGTGGCCGTAGGCCTGGGTGAACGTCCGGGCCGTGTTGAGCCGGGCCGAGGTGTACCGGCAGGCTCCGTACCAGCACTGCAAACCCGTGTCGCCGTTCTCGCGGGCGGTGATCACCAGGTGCCCGTCGCCGTCGAGGGCGACGTTGTCCCGGCTGTCCGCGTAGTACTGCAACTCGTTGTTGCCGTTGCCCGAACCGCCCGTCTCCACGGTCCACCGGGCGGAGTCGGGCGCGCCGCCCGCGGGACCGTCGAACTCGTCCGCCCAGGTCACGGCGGTCTGGGCGGCGTCCGCCCGGGAGGTTCCCGGTCCGGAGGCGGTGAGGAGGACCCCGGTGACGAGCGCGGCGACGACCAGGAACACCAGTCCGCCGAGCGACCACCGGTGTGCGCGATGAGCAGCCATGGGCCGAACACACCTTGTCTGTGGGGAATGTCAGGGCAGTGCGTCGGCGGTACCTGCGGGCACCTCCCCCGAACACACCGGTGGGTGAACACACCTGTGAGAGCGCTCTCTTCGCCTGCGGCGGCACCGCCGAAGGCCCCCGATGCTACGCACGGAGCACGCTCGGGCCAACTGTCCGAGTTGTGATGAGAAGCCCATCTGACCTGCGGTTATGTCGGCAGCGGGCAAGGGGGCGCGAGCGCTTAAGAAGCCTTTAAACCCGGCTTAAGCCATGAGCGCCGCGGCCTCGGCCCCACCCCTTGAACGTGCGGCGGGCTGATAGCGTGCGTGCGCTCGGCACTCACTCCGCCCGGGCCGGGGCCGACCGCTCGGCTCACCCACGAAGACCTGAGGGGCGGGTTCGGGTGTCCGCACGTTCAGGGACTCCGGCAGGCAGTCCGCGGGCAGCGGGATTTCCAGGGGTGGGGGAGCGGTTGAGTGAGGATCCAGCAGCGTCCGGCGGTCGGCGCGGGCAGTCCCGCGGCTTCGACGGAGTCGTGATCGCGGGATGAGCGGCACCGTGCCGGTCGACGCCCTGCTGATCGTCGTCGCGGCGGTATGGGGAGCCGTGGCGGGGACGGTGCTGCCGCGGGCCGCCTACCGGTTCTCCGTGCCGTTGGAGGAGCCGGACGGGGAGTCGGACCCGAGCGGAACCGGAACCGGAACCGGTGTCGGTGCAGGTGCTGGTGCTGGTGCTGATGCCCGTCTCCGTGGCCAGACCCCGGCAGAGGACGCCGCCGACCCCGGCTGGCGCCGGACCTGCCCGCACGGTCACCCGCTCCGCGGCTGGCTCGGTCCCGCCCGCTGCGCGCGCTGCGTCCCCGCCGCCGCGCGGTACGGCCCGGGCGGCCCCGTCCTCGCCACCGTCACCGCCCTCGTCTGCGCCCTCGCCGCCGTCGCCACGGGTCTCCGGCCCGAGCTGGCCGTCTGGCTGCTGCTCGCGCCCGTCGGCGTGCTGCTCGCGGTCGTCGACCTGCGGGTGCGGCGGCTGCCCGACCCGCTCACCCTCCCGCTCGCCGCGGCCGCCCTCGCCCTGCTCGGCGTGGCCGCGCTGCTGCCCGAGCACGCCGGGGACTGGACGACGGCCCTGCTCGGGTCGCTCGCGCTCGGCGCCGGTTATCTCGTGCTGCACCTGATCAACCCGGCCGGCATGGGCTTCGGCGACGTGAAGCTGGCGCTCGGCGCGGGCGCCGTGCTCGGCTGGTACGGCTGGGCCGCGGTCATGCTGGGCACGTTCGCCGGGTTCCTGCTGGGCGCGCTGTACGGGGGCGCGCTCGTCGTCGCGGGCCGGGCGGGACGCGGGACGACCATCCCGTTCGGACCGTTCCTGATCGCGGGGGCGTTCACGGGGCTGCTGATCGGTGCGTACGCGGCCTGAAGTCCGGTGGTGCGAGGGGCTGGCGTAGGCTGGTTCGGTCCGTCCACAACCCTTGACGAAAGGGACGCTCCGGTGACCGAGAAGGCCGACCTCCAGTCCGTCCTCGACCGTGCCGCCGGGGGCGGGCGGATCACGCCAGAGGAGGCGCTCGACCTCTACCGCGACGCGCCCCTGCACGCGCTGGGCGCCGCCGCCGACGCCGTACGCCGCCGCCTGTACGCCGGGACCGAGCACATCGCGACGTACATCATCGAGCGGAACATCAACTACACCAACGTGTGCGTCACGGCGTGCAAGTTCTGCGCCTTCTACGCGGCCCCCAAGGACAAGGACAAGGGCTGGACCCGCGACCTCGACGACATCCTGCGCCGGTGCGCGGAGACGGTCGAGCTGGGCGGCACCCAGATCATGTTCCAGGGCGGACACCACCCCGACTACGGCGTGGAGTACTACGAGAAGCACTTCTCCGCCATCAAGAAGGAGTTCCCGCAGCTCGTCATCCACAGCCTGGGGGCGAGCGAGGTCGAGCACATGGCGCGGATCTCGAAGGTGTCGGTCGAGGAGGCCATCACCCGGATCCACCAGGCCGGGCTGGACTCCTTCGCCGGCGCCGGCGCCGAACTGCTGCCGGCCCGCCCGCGCAAGGCGATCGCTCCGCTGAAGGAGTCCGGCGAGCGCTGGCTCGAGATCATGGAGGCGGCCCACAACCTCGGTGTCGAGTCCACCTCCACCATGCTCATGGGCACGGGCGAGACGAACGCCGAGCGCATCGAGCACCTGCGGATGATCCGTGACGTGCAGGACCGCACGGGCGGCTTCCGGGCCTTCATCCCGTACACCTACCAGCCCGAGAACAACCACCTGAAGGGCCGTACCCAGGCGACCCTCTTCGAGTACCTGCGGATGATCTCCATCGCCCGCCTCTTCCTCGACAACGTCCGCCACATCCAGGGCTCCTGGCTGACGACGGGCAAGGAGGTCGGCCAGCTGTCCCTGCACTACGGCGCGGACGACCTCGGCTCGATCATGCTGGAGGAGAACGTCGTCTCCTCGGCCGGCGCCAAGCACCGCTCCAACCGCCTGGAGATCATCGACCTGATCAGGAAGGCGGGCCGCGTCCCGGCGCAGCGCTCCACGACGTACGAGCACCTCGTCGTCCACGACGACCCGGCGAACGACCCCGTCGACGAGCGCGTCGTCTCCCACATCTCGTCGACCGCGATCGAGGGCGGTACGGCGCACCCCGAGCTGAAGCTCCTCGCCTCCAACTAGCCGTCCGATGCTCACGATCCACGCGGACTCCAGGGGCTGGGCGTTCGCCGTCGACGGCACCCGGATCGCCGAGGCGGGCCCGCTGGAGAAGCTCCTCGCCGACCGCCCGCGGGCCCGGGTGCGCCGGTGGCCCGGCATCCTCACCCCCGGGCTGGTCAACCCCTACGGCACCGAGCTGCTGGAGGAGACGTACCACCCCGATCCGCGGGAGGCCGACGAGCTCGGCACCGAGCCGCTGACCGGGGACGCGCTCACCGCGCTGGCCATGGACGACGCCCGCTGGGGCGCGAGCGCGCGGCGCGGGGTGCAGCGCATGCTGGCGCACGGCACGGTCGCCGCGGCCTGCGAGAGCTTCCGCAACCGGGCCGTACGGGACGCCGTGCGCCGCTCCGGCCTCGGGATGGTGGACCGGACGGGGCGGCCCCCCGGGGCACCCTCGCTCGACCCGTACGCGGGCGGGCGGCCGGGGGAGTTCGCGCCCCCCAGGGAGAGCGGTTCCGCCGCCCGGTTCGCCGTCTTCGACGTGCCGGACGAGGCCGCCCTCGTCGAACGCGGCGCCGCGACCTGCGTGGCCACCGTCCTGGAGGGCCGCCTCGTGTACCGCCGGCGCTGAGCGGGGCGGTACACGAGACGGCCGACGCTCTGAGCGGGGCGGCACACGAGACGGCCGGCGCTGAGCGGGGCGGCACACGAGACCGCCGGCGCTGAGCGGGGCGGTACACGAGACGGCCGGTCCCGGCTCGCCTACTCGCCCGCGAAGGCCTTGGCGAACGCCCCGTCCTCCTGCTCGACCCCGCTGCACGTGGTCAGCGCGTCCGTCGTGGAGGCGCCGTCCTCGCACTGCGTGTCGCGGAAGGTCACCCACATCGACACCCAGGAGATGCCGTTCTCCTCGGCGAACGTCCGCACCTCGGCGGCGTCGGCGAGCGTGAACGTCTCGTTGTCGACGTCGTTCACGCCGATCATCGAGGTGAGCGCCATGCCCTTCCAGGCCGCCTCGTCCGACGTGCCGAACATGTCCTTCAGCTGGGTGTGCGCGGCCGTGGCCGAGGTGATCGCGTACTCGCCCATGTCCCCGGTGTACGACGAGCCGTAGTTCATCGTCATCAGGTTGATGGTGGAGACCTGGACGTCGTACTTGTTCGCCGACGTCAGCAGCGCGAGGGTGTCGGAGTCCAGTCCGGACGGCATCACCGGGACCGTGAAGGAGACCTCCAGATCCGGGCGGTCCGCCTGGAGTTGGGCGATCGCCTGCGAACGCAGGGCGACCGACGCCGAGTCGGTCAGGTCGTCGCCCTCGATGTCGAAGTCGGCCTTCGTGGAACCGGCCGCGTCGAGGGCCGCGCCGTACGCCTCCGCCAGTTCCGACACGCTGTCACAGGTCGCGGCCAGCTCGTCGCCGGAGGCCCCGCCGAAGGAGACGCGGACGGAGGCGCCCGACTCCGTGAGCTTCGCTATGCGGGACGCCACGGTCGTGTCGTCGATCGCGTGCGTGCCGTTCCACTCGGGCGTACAGCTGCTGCTGTCCGAGATGACGAACGCCAGGTTGTAGGTCGTGGGCGAGCCCGTCGCGTCGGTGTCGTAGGACGTGGTGGCGCTCACATAGGGGGCGTAGGTGGTGCCCGAGGACGCCGTGGCGCTCTCGGACGGGGAGGCCGTCGCGGATTGTTCGGGCGTCGCGGGTGCTGCGTCCGACGAGTCGTCGGATCCCGCGGAGCATCCCGCCGTGGCCAGGGCAAACAAGCAAGTGAGCCCGGCCGCCGGCTTCAGGAGACTCCTCATTGCGCATGCACCCGCTCTCGTGATTTCTGTCTCAGGATGGAAACAAAGTGTGTTGCCGAAGTGGAAATGTCTCACATGCGGGCGGCACGCGCGGGGCTCCTCAGGACATCGACAGCCGGTGGACATAAGGGCCCAAAGATGGTTCATTTTCCACCTAAAAGGGGCAAATGGTCCTCCCTTCTGGTAGGTGGGCCGCGCGGGGGGCCGGTGGGACTCTCAGGCAAGAGACAGGTTCGGCCGTTCCTCATGGCTGCCTCACATGAAGTACAGAGTTTGGATCACATAAACGCTCCCTAATCTCTGAGGAATGCATTCCGAGCCTGGTATCGAAAGCCGTGCGGCCGCTCGCGGTCGCCGTCGCAAACGCGGCAGCGACTCCGCGGAAGGGCCCGTGTTCGTCGACAACTCCGGACGCAGGTCGAAGTTGCTGCGCCGGATCGGCCTCCTCATCAGCGTCGGCTGTCTCGCCTACGCGGGCGTTCTCGGCGCCGCGTTCATGGGCTGGGGCACCTCGCTGACCCCGTCCTCGCTGCTGCCGTTCGGCGGGAACGGGCAGGGCGCCGAGGGCGGCCAGGGACCCGCCGGCATCCGCCCGGACGGCGGCGTGGGCAACCAGGTCGGCCTGCCCGGCAGCACCCCGCCCTCGGGCACCGCCTCACCGTCCCCGTCCGCCTCGGCGACCGCCAACTGACGCCCACACCGACCGGAACGCAGCCACCCTCATGACGACGACTCCCTCCCGCCGGCGGCGCCGCGCTCCCTCCCGCATCGAGCGGGCGGCGGGCAAGGCCGCGGCGCTGCAGAAACCGCGTGTCATCCTCGCCCTGCTGCTCCTGCTGGGGCTCACCAGCGTGATGCTGCTCGACGGCTACCTGCGCTCCGAGGTCGGCAACGACCAGCGCGTCCGCGACGGCGCCAGCGCCAGCAAGGTGCCCGACGAGGTCCTCGAAGGCGGCCCGATCATGACCTTCCGGGGCGGACAGGCCACCATGCTCTCGGTGCCGGACAAGACGATCGCGCTCACCTTCGACGACGGCCCCAACCCCACGTGGACGCCGCAGGTGCTGGAGATCCTCGAGGAGTACGACGTCCCCGGCACGTTCTTCGTGGTCGGCTCGATGGTCTCGCGCTACCCGAGCATCGTGAACGACATGGTCGATCAGGGCAACGAGATCGGCATCCACACCTTCACCCACGTCGACCTCTCCTACCAGAGCGACGCCCGCATCGAGCGCGAGATGCAGCAGACCCAGCTCGCGCTGGCGGGCGCGGCCGGCATCACCACCACGCTGTTCCGCGCGCCGTACTCCTCGGAGACGGACGCCATCGACAACTACAGCTGGCCCGTCTACCAGAAGCTCGGCGAGGACGGCTACACCAGCGTCTTCATCGACACCGACAGTGACGACTGGAAGAAGCCGGGCGTCTCGAAGATCATCAAGTGGGCCACGCCGGAGGACGACAAGGGCGCGTCGGTGCTGTTCCACGACGCCGGTGGCGAGCGCTCGCAGACGATCAAGGCGCTGCCGAAGTACATCGAGAAGATGAAGGCGAAGGGCTACACCTTCACCACCGTCAGCGGCGTCATGCAGGAGCAGAACGCCGGCGCTCCGGCGGCGGCGAACTCCGGGCAGCAGCAGGACACCGGAGCCGCCACGGCCGAGGCGGGCACCGCCACGGCGGGCGCGACCGCCGGCACGGGCGGGCAGCCCGGCACCGCGCCGAACGGTGTGGGCGAGGCCGTCAACTCCCTCCAGGCCGCGCACCGCGAGGCCACCGGCGTCACCCTGTACGAGGGCAAGGCCCTCATCGCGGCGGTCGCCTTCGCCGAATGGACGGTACCCGCGCTCTCGTACGGACTGATGGTCGTCGGCGTGGCGGTCATGGGCCGCTTCGGGATGATGCTTCTCCTGGCCCGCCGCCACTACAGAATCCGCAACAAACGCCGCTTCAGCTGGGGACCGACGGTCACCCGGCCGGTGAGCGTGATCGTCCCGGCGTACAACGAGAAGGAGTGCATCGCCAACACCCTCGAGTCGCTGGCGCGGAGCACCCATCCGATCGAGATCCTCGTCGTCGACGACGGCTCGACGGACGGCACGTCGGAGATCGCGCGCGCCGCGGCCGACAAGCTCGGCATGACGAACGTCCGGGTCATCCGGCAGGAGAACGCGGGCAAGCCGGCCGCGCTCAACAACGGAGTGCGCAGCGCCAGTTACGACATCGTCGTGATGATGGACGGCGACACCGTCTTCGAGCCGGAGGCCGTGCACCAGCTGGTGCAGCCGTTCGCCGACCCGAAGGTGGGCGCGGTCGCCGGCAACGCCAAGGTCGGCAACCGCAACACGATCATCGGCGCCTGGCAGCACATCGAGTACGTGATGGGCTTCAACCTCGACCGCCGCATGTACGACCTGCTGCGCTGCATGCCGACGATCCCGGGCGCCATCGGCGCGTTCCGCCGGGACGCCGTCCTGGAGGTCGGCGGCATGAGCGAGGACACCCTCGCCGAGGACACCGACATCACCATCGCCATGCACCGCGCGGGATGGAACGTCGTCTACCAGGAGCACGCCATCGCCTGGACGGAGGCGCCCGGCTCCCTGAAGCAGCTCTGGTCCCAGCGCTACCGCTGGTCCTACGGCACCATGCAGGCGCTGTGGAAGCACCGCAAGTCCCTCACGGACAAGGGCCCCTCGGGCCGCTTCGGCCGCGTCGGCATGCCGCTGGTCGTCCTCTTCCAGATCATCACGCCGGTCTTCGCCCCCCTCATCGACGTGTTCACCCTCTACTCGATGATCTTCATCGACGCCCAGGCGGCCATCCTGGCCTGGCTGGCGGTACTGGGAGTCCAGCTGTTCTGCGCGGGGTACGCCTTCCACCTCGACCGGGAGAAGTACCGCTACCTGCTGATGATGCCGCTCCAGCAGCTCGCCTACCGCCAGATGATGTACCTCGTCCTCATCCACTCCTCCATCACCGCCCTCACCGGAGGCCGTCTGCGCTGGCAGAAGCTGAAGCGGACGGGCGAGGTGGGAACCCCGGCCGGGGTGAGCTGATGAGCTGGGAGCAGCAGGGCCAGGGACAGGGGCAGGGGTACGGCCAGGGCCACGGTCACGGCCAGGGCCAGGGCTACGGCCAGGGCCAGGGCTACGGCCAGGGCCAGGGCCAGGGCTACGGCCAAGGCCAAGGGGGCGGGCAGGAGGGCTGGCCGCAGCAGGGCTGGCCCGCCCAACCCCACCAGCAGCCGTACCCGCAGGGGTACGAGGGCGGCTACGGGTCCGGCTACGGGCAGCAGCAGTACACGCAGCAGCAGTACACGCAACAGCCGTACGCGGGGCAGGGGCAGCCGTATCCCCAGCAGTACGCGGGGCAGGGGCAGCCGCCGGTCCAGGCGCCGCCCCGGCCCCAGCCGGTGGAGCAGACGGCACCGCTGCCCGCGGTGGCGGTGGACGAGCCGGCGGCGGCGGACGACCCGGCCGGGACGGGCGAGTCCGCCGGGGCGGGCCGGACCGGTTCCGGCGGCGCCGCGGAGCCCGGCAGCCCCGCGGCCGCGGCGGAGGGGGAGAAGCCCTCGGGGGCGCCCAGGGCGGGCGTCCGCGACCGCTACTTCGACACCCTGCGCGCCCTGGCGCTGATCCGCGTCGTCACGTACCACACCTTCGGCTGGGCCTGGTGCGGCATGGTGTTCCCGTCGATGGGCATCATGTTCGGCCTGGCCGGCACCCTGATGGCGAAGTCCCTGGAGCGCCCCGCGCTCAAGGTGGTCAAGAGCCGCATGCGCCGGCTCCTGCCGCCGTTCTGGTTCTGGGGCGTCTTCGTGGTCGTCGCGATGATGATCCACGACTGGATGCCGGGCTGGCAGATCGTCTACTGGATCGTGCCGCTGGGGGACCCGCCGGGCAACGCCTGGGGCGAGCAGGCCTGGGAGATCCTCTGGTACCTGCGGACCTACCTCTGGTTCGTCCTGCTCTCCCCGCTCCTGCTCCGGGTGTTCCGCCTCGCTCCGATCCCGGTCCTGGTGCTGTCCCTCGTCCCGATCATGGTCCTGACCTTCGTCTGGGCCGGTCCCGACAACCGCGTCGGCACCGCCATGTGGGACCTGTCGACGTACCTCTTCTGCTGGATCCTCGGCTTCGCGCACCGCGACGGCGTCCTCCAGCGGATGAAGCCCGCCCTGGTGGTCGTCCTCTCGCTCGCCGCGATGGTCTACGGCGGGTGGTACGCCTTCGGGCACCAGGCCGAGTTCGGCACCTACGACCTCGACGAGATCCCGATCGCCCAGGCCTTCTGGTCGGCCGGTTTCGTGATGCTGCTGATGTGGGCGAAGGCGTACTTCGGCATCGACTTCGCCTGGCTCACCCGCTACCGGCGCACGAACCGGATCGTCACGGTCTTCAACGCGCGCGCCGTGACCATCTACCTCTGGCACGAGATCGCCCTGGTGCTGGCGGTTCCGCTGATCGACCAGTTCTGGAACGTACCCGCGTTCGAGAAGTACCTGCCGCTGAACAGCATGTGGTTCATGTTCGGCGTCGGCTGGGTGCTGATCGTGCTGTTCGTGCTGCTGTGCGGGTGGGTCGAGGACGTCGCGGGGAAGAAACGGCCGCGGATGCTGCCGTGAGGCGGCACCGGCCGGGCCGCGAGAACGGCGGGGCTGCAAGAATGGCGGGGTGACCCGCGCTTCCCTGAACAAGCAGCCGCACGAAGTCGCCTCGATGTTCGACGACGTGGCGGAACGGTACGACCTGACGAACGACGTCCTCTCGCTCGGTCAGGACAGGAGATGGCGCAAGGAGGTCGCCCGCGCGGTCGACGCCCGTCCCGCGCAGAAGGTCCTGGACCTGGCGGCCGGGACGGCCACCTCCTCCCTGCCGTTCGCCCGGACCGGCGCCTACGTCGTCCCCTGCGACTTCTCCCTCGGCATGCTCCAGGTCGGCAAGAAGAAGCACGCCTGGCTGCCGTTCACCGCGGGCGACGCGACGCGGCTGCCGTTCAAGGACGACACCTTCGACGCCGTCACGATCTCCTTCGGGCTGCGCAACGTGCAGGACTTCGACTCCGCCCTGCGCGAGATGCACCGGGTGACGCGGCCGGGCGGACGGGTCGTGATCTGCGAGTTCTCGCACCCGACCTGGGCGCCCTTCCGCACCGTCTACACCGAGTACCTGATGCGCGCCCTGCCGCCGGTGGCGCGCGCGGTCTCCTCGAACCCCGACGCCTACGTCTACCTCGCCGAGTCCATCCGCGCCTGGCCCGACCAGCCCGCCCTGGCCGAGCACCTGCGGAAGGCCGGCTGGTCGAAGGTCGCCTGGCGCAACCTGACCGGCGGCGTGGTGACCCTGCACCGGGGCTTCAAGGAGAGCTGACCGGCTCGAAGGCGTCTCCCGGCCGGTCCAGTTCGCGCTCCAGCCCGCCCCCGCCCGGTCTCGGCAGCCGGGGTTCGCGGACGCCCGCACCCCCGCCGCCCTCGCCGTCGGCGAAGTCGAACCACACGGTGACGACCGCCCCGCGCGGTACCTCGGCCCCGGGCGGCGGGTACTGCCGTACGACGTAGTCGACGACGGTGCGGTGGAAGTCGGGCCGGTCGGGCGCGGCCAGCAGCACCCCTTGGGCCGTGGCCGTCTCGCGCGCGTCCATGGCCATCAGGCCGACGAGTTTCGGCACGCGCACTTCGGGTGTTTTGGGCTGTATGAGCACAGATGTCACCCCCAGTGGTACGGGAAGGGTAGCCGTACGGCGGCGCCATCCGGAAGTGTTCGGTGCCTATCCGTAGTAATTTCCGCGGCTGTTGACTACACAGGGTAGTCATCGGTGAGGTCGAGCCGGTAGCAGTGCCCCTGCCGCCCGGTCCCCGGTGTCGTGAAGACCTCCGCCAGCCGCATACCGAGCCGCCGGGTGACCGCGATCGAACGGGCGTTGCGCGCGTCGACCATGGCCACCACACCCGGCACCCCGGCCGCCCGCACCCGCTCCAGCGTCATCCGCGCGGCGGCGGTGACATACCCCTGGCCCCAGTGGTCCCGGCCGAGCCGCCAGCCGATCTCGATCTCCCCCGTGGGTCCCCACTCCCGCTCCCAGGGCTGGGCGCCGGTGAAGCCGACGACCCGACCCGACGCGTCGAGCACGGTCCACAGGCAGAAACCGCGCTCGGCGTCGTGCCGGCGCTGGCGGGCGGTGAGCTCCTCGTAGACGGACAGCCCTGCGGGCCTGCCGCCGTGGAACTCCATGACGTCCGGGTGGGCGAAGGAGCGGTGCCAGGCCACCGCGTCCTCGTCCGTGGGGACCCGCAGCCGTACGACGGGGAGAACTCGGTTCACGGAGGCAGCCCTTCAGCCGGGTGATCAGTACCGCTGAATAGACTGCCCATGTCCAGTGCCGGCCAGCACACAGATGTCGAACTTGGGGAGATCCCGCCGTGACCGTCGAGACCGAGCCCCTCTCCGGAAACGCCGCCGACGTGATCGTCGTCGGGGCGGGCCCGGCCGGATCCACGACCGCCTACCACCTCGCCAAGGCCGGACTCGACGTACTCCTGCTGGAGAAGACCGAGTTCCCCCGCGAGAAGGTGTGCGGCGACGGTCTCACCCCGCGCGCGGTCAAACAGCTCGTGGCCATGGGCATCGACATCTCCGAGGAGGCCGGCTGGCTGCGCAACAAGGGCCTGCGCATCATCGGCGGCGGAGTCCGCCTCCAGCTGGACTGGCCGGATCTCGCCTCCTTCCCCGACTACGGACTCGTCCGCAAGCGCGACGACTTCGACGAACAGCTGGCGCGCCAGGCACAGAAGGCGGGCGCGCGGCTGTACGAGCGCTGCAACGTCGGCGCCCCGATCGTCGACGACCGCACCGGCCGCATCACCGGCGTGCGCGCCAAGCTGGGCGAGGAGAAGCGCGACGTCACCTTCCACGCCCCGCTGGTCGTCGCCGCCGACGGCAACTCCACCCGGCTGTCCCTCGCCATGGGCCTGCACCGTCGTGAGGACCGTCCGATGGGCGTCGCGGTCCGCACCTACTTCACCTCCCCGCGCCACGACGACGACTACCTGGAGTCCTGGCTGGAGCTGTGGGACCGGCGGGGACCGGGCGAGGACCGGCTCCTGCCGGGCTACGGCTGGATCTTCGGCATGGGCGACGGCACCTCCAACGTCGGCCTGGGCGTCCTCAACACCTCCGCCTCCTTCAAGGAGCTGGACTGGCGCGAGGTCCTCAAGGCCTGGTGCGCCTCCATGCCGGAGGACTGGGGCTACACCCCGGAGAACATGACCTGCCCCATCCGCGGCGCCGCCCTGCCCATGGCCTTCAACCGCAAGCCCCACTACACCAAGGGCCTGCTCCTCGTCGGCGACGCCGGCGGCCTGGTGAACCCCTTCAACGGCGAGGGCATCGCCTACGCCATGGAGTCCGGTCAGATCGCCGCCGACGTCATCGTCCAGGCGCACGCCCGCGCCACCCCCGGCCAGCGCGAACTGGCCCTCCAGCGCTATCCGCAGATCCTCAAGGACACCTACGGCGGCTACTACACGCTGGGCCGTGCCTTCGTGAAGCTCATCGGCAACCCGAAGGTCATGAAGATCGCGACCCAGCGCGGCCTGACCCACCCCCTGCTGATGAAGTTCACCCTGAAGATGCTGGCGAACCTGACCGACCCGACGGGCGGCGACGCGATGGACCGCATCATCAACGGCCTGAGCAAGGTGGCGCCCAAGGCGTGACCGGCTCGACCGGCTCGACCGGCTCGACCGGCGTGACCGGCTCGACCGGCGGGGGCGAGACCCCCCGCGGTCCTGAGGGAAGCCCGAAGGGCCGCTGCCCCCGAGCGGCAGCGGCCCTTCGTCCCGTGTGCCGGGCGCGGTGGCGTGTCAGAGCACGCGCACCGCACCGGACGCCGGGTAGCCGGAGAGGTCCTGGATGACGACGCCCTTGGACGGGTTGGCCGCGTCCAGGTACTGGCCGTCGCCGATGTACACGCCCACGTGGTACGCGGAACCCTTGCCGCCCCAGTAGAGGATGTCACCGACCTGGAGGTCGGACAGGGAGACATCGGTGCCGGCCATCGACTGGTCCTGCGAGACACGCGGCAGGTCGACGCCGACCTGCCGGAACGCGGCCTGCACGAGCGAGGAGCAGTCCCACGCGTTGGGCCCGGTGGCACCCATGACGTAGGCGTCGCCCACCTGCGCCTTGAGGAAGGCGATGACCGTCGCCACGCTGCCGCTGGCCGGGGCGGAGGCGGTCGTGGCGGAGGCGGTCAGGGTGGTCCGCTCCTCGGAGCGGGAGACGGCGGCCTCGGCGGCGGCCTTGCGGGCCTCCTCGGCGGCCTTCTTCTTCGCCTCGGCCTTCTTGGCGGCGGCGAGGTCCTTCTTGGCCTCCGCGGCCGCCGCGGCGGCGGCCGCGTCACGCTCGGCCTCCAGCTGGTAGTTCGCCGCGGCCTGCTGCGTGGCCTCGGCGGACTGCGCGACCTGGGCGGCCAGGTCTCCCGTCAGCACGGGCAGTTCGAGCGTCTGCGTCACCGGCTCGGCGGCGTTGGCCGATCCTGACGCCGTGGCGACGGCCAGCGTGCCGAGAACACCACTGGCGACTCCGGCCCGCATCGCGATCGTGGACGCGCTGCGGCGGGGCTTCCGGTGGCTGCGTATGTGAGCGGTGTGGGACATGAGTACAACCGGTACCAGGGGCTCCTTCATACCTACAAGAAACGTGTGCTGCGCCACAATTGCTCAACGGCACCCCTGAATACCTGGTCGGGCGCTCCTTATTGACGCCTTAGCGGGCAATGCGGACGCGGGTGCCCAAGCCTGTGATCATGGGCTTTCGCTGTTACGCCCGAATTGCCCCGCGCCTACCACCGGTTGGGACCGTTGGCCAAGCCCGGCTTTCGGGCGTCGTCTGTCGGTGTGGCGGAGGTCACGGAACGGTCGCCGATGCGCCGGCGTTCCGGGCGGGCGGGCCGCCGGGCTCCGCTCGTGAACGCGTGCACACGTCCACACCCGGCCCCTGGACTCCTTCCGGCGTGTGAACGCGCCCTCTATCAGGCACCCGCGTCCAACGCCAATTTGCATGCAAGGGAAGTTTCTTGATATTGAGACGCACCCCGCCGCCTGCGGTGACGAGCGTAAATGTCACCTCTTGTGATCACTCCGACGCTTCTTGTACGAAGATCACTGCTGATATGACTTCATGATCCATCGTCAGGTGGTGGAGATCACAAAGCTTGTGGAATACCCCGTGTCGCAGATCACAGAGCGGCAGGCATAGGATGCGAGGCAGTTGGGCTTGTGACCTGCTTCACATGTTCGCGATCTTCGCCGGGACGGGCGGGACTCGTGAGCCGGGTGGGGCGCGAGTGAGCCCACGCCATCGCCAGCAGTCAGTGCCGACTGAGAGGAGCGAGGAGCGGTGAACGCGTATGCGCCCATCCTCGTACTGGGAGCCCTCGGGGCAGGCTTTGCGATCTTCTCCGTGGTCATGGCCACGTTGATCGGGCCGAAGCGGTACAACCGCGCGAAGCTCGAGGCCTACGAGTGCGGAATCGAGCCGACCCCCACGCCGGCCGGCGGCGGGCGCTTCCCCATCAAGTACTACCTGACGGCGATGCTCTTCATCGTCTTCGACATCGAGATCGTCTTCCTCTACCCCTGGGCCGTCACCTTCGACGCCCTGGGGCTTTTCGGGCTCGTGGAGATGCTGCTCTTCGTGCTCACCGTCTTCGTCGCCTACGCGTACGTGTGGCGGCGCGGCGGCCTGGAATGGGACTGAGGGGCCTTTAGTCATGGGACTCGAAGAAAAGCTGCCGAGCGGCTTCCTGCTGACCACCGTCGAGCAGGCCGCGGGCTGGGTGCGCAAGGCGTCCGTCTTCCCCGCCACGTTCGGCCTCGCCTGCTGCGCCATCGAGATGATGACCACCGGCGCCGGCCGCTACGACCTGGCGCGCTTCGGCATGGAGGTCTTCCGCGGTTCGCCCCGCCAGGCGGACCTGATGATCGTCGCGGGCCGGGTCAGCCAGAAGATGGCGCCGGTGCTCCGGCAGGTCTACGACCAGATGCCGAACCCCAAGTGGGTGATCTCCATGGGCGTGTGCGCGTCCTCGGGCGGCATGTTCAACAACTACGCGATCGTCCAGGGCGTCGATCACATCGTCCCCGTCGACATCTACCTCCCCGGCTGTCCGCCGCGCCCGGAGATGCTGATGGACGCGATCCTCAAGCTCCACCACAAGATCCAGAACTCCAAGCTGGGCGTGAACGCCGAGGAGGCGGCCCGCGAGGCGGAGGAGGCGGCGCTCAAGGCCCTGCCCACGATCGAGATGAAGGGGCTGCTGCGGTGAGCGACGCGAACGGCACCCACGGCGGGAAAGCGGCGAACGGGCCCGGCGGATCGTCCGGCACCCCGGGCGGGTCGGGCACCCCGAGCGGGCCGGAGAAGACGGGCGGGTCGGGCGCGGCCGGCGGGTCGGGCAAGGCCGGCGGGCCGGAGACGGTGAACGGGTCGGGCAAGGCCGGCGGGCCGGAGACGGCGAACGGGTCGGGCAAGGCCGGCGGGCCGGAGAAGGCGAACGGGTCGGAGACGGTGAACGGGTCGGGCAAGGTGGACGGGGCGAACGGGGCGAATCCCGAGAAGGACCTCTCCGCCTCCAACCTCCCCGGCCAGCGCGGCGAGGGCGGTGAGGAGGTCCGCGTCCAGCGCGGCATGTTCGGCGCGAACAACGGCGGCGACACCTCCGGCTACGGCGGCCTGGTCCGCTCGGTCCGCCTCCCGGGACCGGCGAGCCGGCCCTACGGCGGCTGGTTCGACGAGGTCGCCGACGAACTGGAGGGCGCGCTGGAGGAGCAGGGTCTCCTCCCCGAGAACGCCATCGAGAAGACGGTCGTCGACCGCGGCGAACTGACCTTCCACATCGAACGCGAACACCTGCCGCGTGTCGCCCGCACCCTGCGCGACGACCCGGCCCTGCGTTTCGAGCTCTGCACCGGCGTCAGCGGCGTCCACTACCCGAACGACAAGGGCCGCGAGCTGCACGCCGTCTACCACCTGCGCTCGATCACCCACAACCGGCTGATCCGCCTCGAAGTCAGTGCCCCGGACACCGACCGGCACATCCCGTCCCTCGTCCCGGTCTACCCGACCAATGACTGGCACGAGCGCGAGACGTACGACTTCTTCGGCATCGTCTTCGACGGTCACCCGGCCCTGACGCGGATCATGATGCCGGACGACTGGCAGGGACATCCGCAGCGCAAGGACTACCCCCTCGGCGGCATCCCCGTCGAGTACAAGGGCGCCCAGATCCCGGCTCCGGACCAGCGGAGGTCGTACTCGTGAGCACTTCGCACGCCTCCCCTCGGGAGACCACCGAGGGCACCGTCTACACCGTCACCGGTGGTGACTGGGACGAGGTCGTCCAGTCCGCGTCCCGCGCCGACGACGAACGGATCGTCGTCAACATGGGTCCTCAGCACCCCTCCACCCATGGGGTGCTCCGCCTCATCCTGGAGATCGAGGGCGAGACCGTCACCGAGGCCCGCTGCGGCATCGGCTACCTCCACACCGGCATCGAGAAGAACCTCGAGTTCCGCACGTGGACGCAGGGCACCACGTTCGTGACGCGCATGGACTACCTGACGTCCTTCTTCAACGAGACCGCCTACTGCCTCGCCGTCGAGAAGCTCCTCGGCATCGAGGACCAGATCACCGAGCGAGCGAAGATCATCCGGGTGCTCCTGATGGAGCTGAACCGGATCTCCTCCCACCTGGTGTGCATCGCCACCGGCGGCATGGAACTCGGCGCCACCACGATCATGATCTACGGATTCCGCGATCGTGAACTGATCCTCGACATCTACGAGCTCATCACGGGCCTGCGGATGAACCACGCGTACATCCGCCCCGGCGGACTCGCCCAGGACCTGCCGCCCGGCGCGGTGGACCAGATCCGCGAGTTCGTGAAGAAGATGAAGAAGAACCTCCCGGAGTACGACAAGCTCGCCACCGGGAACCCCATCTTCAAGGCCCGCATGCAGGACATCGGCCACCTCGACCTGGCCGGCTGCATGGCCCTCGGCGCCACCGGCCCGATCCTGCGCTCCACCGGCCTGCCGCACGACCTGCGCAAGGCGCAGCCCTACTGCGACTACGAGACGTACGACTTCGACGTCCCGACCACGGACTCCTGCGACGCCTACGGCCGCTTCCTGATCCGGCTCGAGGAGATGCGCCAGTCCCTCGGGATCATCGAGCAGTGCCTGGACCGGCTCCAGCCCGGCCCGGTCATGGTCGGCGACAAGAAGATCGCCTGGCCGGCCCAGCTCGCCCTGGGCCCGGACGGCCTCGGCAACTCCCTCGACCACATCAAGAAGATCATGGGCACCTCCATGGAGGCCCTGATCCACCACTTCAAGCTGGTCACCGAGGGCTTCCGCGTCCCGCCGGGACAGGCGTACGCGGCCGTCGAGTCGCCCAAGGGCGAGCTCGGGGTGCACGTCGTGTCCGACGGCGGCACCCGCCCCTACCGGGTCCACTTCCGCGACCCGTCCTTCACCAACCTTCAGGCCATGGCGGCGATGTGCGAGGGCGGCCAGGTCGCCGACGTCATCGTCGCCGTCGCGTCCATCGACCCCGTGATGGGAGGCGTCGACCGGTGACCACCTCTTCTTCGGAGCGGGCCGTCAGCCTGGGCATGCCCGAGCTGCCCGCGCCCGCCTACCCGGACGACGTCCGGGCCCGGCTCGAGCGGGACGCGCGCGAGGTCGTCGCCCGCTACCCCGACTCCCGTTCCGCGCTCCTGCCGTTGCTGCACCTCGTGCAGTCGGAGGAGGGACACGTCACGCGCACCGGGATGCAGTTCTGCGCGGACGTGCTCGGACTGACCACCGCCGAGGTCACCGCGGTCGCCACCTTCTACACCATGTACCGGCGCCGGCCGAGCGGTGACTACCAGGTCGGGATCTGCACCAACACCCTCTGCGCGGTGATGGGCGGTGACGCGATCTTCGAGGAGCTCCAGGAGTACCTGGGTGTCGGCAACGGCGAGACCACCGACGACGGCAAGGTCACCCTGGAGCACATCGAGTGCAACGCGGCCTGCGACTTCGCGCCGGTCGTGATGGTCAACTGGGAGTTCTTCGACAACCAGACCGTGGAGAGCGCGAAACGCCTGGTCGACGACCTGCGGGAGGGACGTACCGTCTCGCCCACGCGCGGGGCGCCGCTGTGCACCTTCAAGGAGACCGCCCGGATCCTGGCGGGCTTCCCCGACGAGCGCGACGGCGCCGTGGAGGCGAGCGGCAGCGCGGGACCGGCGTCGCTGGTGGGCCTCCGCCTGGCCAGGGGAGAGACCGCACCCGCGCGCGTGGTCCACCCCCGCGACGGCGGACCGCACGACGAACCGCGCGACGGGGCCGTGCACGAGCCCTCGCCGAGCGCCCACCTCAGTTCGCACGACGCGCCGCAGGAAACGTCGGCCTCCGACCCCGCCCACCCGGCAGGGCCCACCGCCGAGGAGGGGGAGTGATGACCTTGGCACCCGAGCTGAAAGGCAGCAGCCCCGAGAAGCTGCTCGCACCCGTGCTGTCGGCCTTCTGGGACGAGGACCGGTCCTGGACTCTGGACGTCTACCGGAGGCACGAAGGGTACGAGGGGCTCCGCAAGGCGCTCGCCATGTCCCCGGACGACGTGATCGCGTACGTCAAGGACTCCGGTCTGCGCGGGCGCGGCGGCGCGGGGTTCCCGACCGGAATGAAATGGCAGTTCATTCCGCAGGGTGATGGAAAACCGCACTATCTAGTTGTCAACGCCGACGAATCGGAGCCGGGAACCTGCAAGGACATCCCGCTCCTGTTCGCGAACCCGCACAGCCTCATCGAGGGCATCGTCATCGCGTGTCACGCCATCAGGTCGTCTCATGCCTTCATCTATCTGCGGGGTGAAGTCGTCCCAGTTCTGCGGCGGTTGCACGAGGCCGTACGTGAGGCCTACGCGGCGGGCTACCTCGGCGAGAACATCCTGGGCAGCGGACTCGACCTCGAACTCACCGTGCACGCGGGCGCGGGCGCGTACATCTGCGGTGAGGAGACCGCGCTGCTCGACTCGCTCGAAGGCCGCCGTGGTCAACCGCGGCTCCGTCCTCCTTTCCCTGCTGTCGCGGGCCTCTACGCGTGCCCGACTGTGGTGAATAACGTCGAATCGATCGCGTCAGTTCCCGCGATCCTGAACAACGGCAAGGAATGGTTCAGGTCGATGGGCAGCGAGAAGTCCCCGGGCTTCACGCTCTACTCGCTCAGCGGCCATGTCGTCGGCCCCGGCCAGTACGAGGCCCCGCTCGGCATCACCCTCCGTCAGCTCCTGGAGATGAGCGGCGGCATGCGACCGGGCCACCGCCTCAAGTTCTGGACGCCGGGCGGCTCCTCCACCCCGATGTTCACCGACGAGCACCTCGACGTCCCCCTCGACTACGAAGGAGTGGGCGCCGCGGGTTCCATGCTCGGCACGAAAGCCCTCCAGTGCTTCGACGAGACGACCTGCGTCGTCCGCGCCGTCACCCGCTGGACCGAGTTCTACGCCCACGAGTCCTGCGGCAAGTGCACGCCGTGCCGCGAGGGCACGTACTGGCTGGTGCAACTGCTGCGGGACATCGAGGCCGGCAAGGGCGTCATGTCCGACCTCGACAAGCTGAACGACATCGCCGACAACATCAACGGCAAGTCCTTCTGCGCCCTCGGCGACGGTGCCGCCTCGCCGATCTTCTCCTCGCTCAAGTACTTCCGCGAGGAGTACGAGCAGCACATCACGGGCCGCGGCTGCCCGTTCGACCCGGCCAAGTCGACGGCCTGGGCCGACCGCACGGAGGTGAACGCATGACCGTGACCACCAGCGCGCCCGCGGGCGGGGGAGAGGCGGCGGTCCCGCCGGAGGACCTCGTCACGCTGACCATCGACGGCGCGGAGATCAGCGTGCCCAAGGGCACCCTGGTCATCCGGGCCGCCGAGCAGCTCGGCATCGAGATCCCGCGCTTCTGCGACCACCCCCTCCTCGATCCGGCCGGCGCCTGCCGCCAGTGCATCGTCGAGGTAGAGGGCCAGCGCAAGCCCATGGCATCCTGCACGATCACGTGCACGGACGGCATGGTGGTGAAGACCCACCTCACCTCGCCGGTCGCCGAGAAGGCCCAGCACGGCGTGATGGAGCTGCTCCTCATCAACCACCCGCTGGACTGCCCGGTCTGCGACAAGGGCGGCGAGTGCCCCCTGCAGAACCAGGCCATGTCGCACGGCAACGCCGAGTCCCGCTTCGAGGGCCGGAAACGGACCTACGAGAAGCCCGTCCCCATCTCCACGCAGGTCCTGCTCGACCGTGAGCGGTGCGTGCTGTGCGCCCGCTGCACCCGCTTCTCCAACCAGGTCGCGGGCGACCCGATGATCGAGCTGATCGAGCGGGGCGCGCTCCAGCAGGTCGGCACCGGTGAGGGCGACCCGTTCGAGTCCTACTTCTCCGGCAACACCATCCAGATCTGCCCGGTCGGCGCGCTGACCTCGGCGGCGTACCGCTTCCGCTCCCGGCCCTTCGACCTCGTCTCCTCGCCGTCGGTCTGCGAGCACTGCGCCGGCGGCTGCGCCACCCGCACCGACCACCGGCGCGGCAAGGTCATGCGGCGGCTCGCCGCCGACGACCCCGAGGTCAACGAGGAGTGGATCTGCGACAAGGGGCGGTTCGCGTTCCGGTACGCGCAGGCGCGGGACCGGCTCGAGACGCCGCTCGTGCGGGACGCCGAGGGCGCACTGGTACCGGCGTCCTGGCCGGAGGCGCTGCAGATCGCGGCTCAGGGACTGCTCGCCTCGCGCGGCCGGACCGGTGTCCTGACCGGCGGCCGGCTCACCGTCGAGGACGCCTACGCGTACAGCAAGTTCGCGCGCGTGGCGCTCGACACCAACGACATCGACTTCCGCGCGCGCGTGCACAGCGGCGAGGAGGCCGACTTCCTGGCGGCGAGCGTGGCCGGACACGGCCGCGACCTCGACGGTACGGGCGTCACGTACGCCTCGCTGGAGAAGGCGCCCGCCGTCCTGCTGGTCGGGTTCGAGTCCGAGGAGGAGGCACCGGGCGTCTTCCTGCGGCTGCGCAAGGCCTGGCGCAAGCGCGGACAGCAGGTGTTCTCGCTGGCCACGCACGCCACCCGAGGCCTGGAGAAGGCGGGCGGCACGCTGCTGCCGGCCGCCCCGGGCACCGAGACCGAGTGGCTGGACGCGCTGGCCGGCGGCGTCGGCCTGGAGGACGCCGGCAGCCGGGCCGCCGAGGCGCTGCGCGCCGAGGGCGCGGTCATCGTCGTGGGAGAGCGGCTGGCCTCCGTGGCCGGCGGGCTCACCGCCGCGGTACGGGCCGCGAACGCGACCGGCGCAGGGCTGGTGTGGATTCCGCGCCGGGCCGGGGAGCGGGGCGCGATCGAGGCCGGCGCGCTGCCGTCGCTGCTGCCGGGCGGACGCCCGGCCATCGACGCGCGCGCGCGGGACGAGGTCGCGGCCGCCTGGGGTCTTGCCGTGCTCCCGCCCCGCTACGGCCGTGACACCGGGCAGATGATCGAGGCCGCGGTGGAGGGTGAGCTGCAGGCGCTGCTCGTCGCGGGCGTCGAGGTCGCCGACCTGCCCGACCCGGCACGCGCGCGTGAGGCACTCGACGAGGTCGGCTTCGTGGTCTCGCTGGAGCTGCGGCCCAGCGAGGTCACCGAGCGCGCCGACGTCGTCCTGCCCGTGGCCGCGGTCGCCGAGAAGACGGGCGCCTTCCTCAACTGGGAGGGCCGGGTGCGTTTCTTCGAGGCCGCGCTCAAGCCCGACCAGATGACCCGCCGCCCGGCGCAGTCCGACGCGCGGGTGCTGCAGATGCTGGCCGACGCCATGGACGTCCACCTGGGCCTGCCGGACCTGCGGACCGCCCGCGCGGAGCTGGACCGGCTCGGCGCCTGGGCCGGGCCGCGGGCCGTCGAACCGGCGGAGAGCGCCGGCGTCCTGCCGCGGCCCGCCGCCGGTGAGGCCGTGCTCGCCGGGCACCGGCTGCTGCTCGATCAGGGGCTCCTCCAGCAGGGCGACGAGGCGCTCGCCGGGACCCGGCACGCCGCCCACGCGCGCGTGTCGGCCGCCACGGCCGCCGAAGCCGGCGTCGACGACGGCGGCGTTCTCGCCGTGACCGGTACCGCCGGCACGGTCGAACTGCCCCTGCGGATCACCGAGATGCCCGACCGCGTGGTGTGGCTCCCGCTGAACTCCGTGGGCGGGGGCGTCGCCTCCGACACCGGGGCCCGGCCCGGCTCCCTCGTCCGCATCGGCCCGGCGACGACCGCCGCGGCAGCCCCCCAGGAGGTGGAGGCATGAGCCCGTACCTCGCCGCGGAAGACCTCTCCATGTTCGGCCGCGACCCGTGGTGGCTGGTCGTGGTCAAGGCGGTCTTCTGCTTCGCCTTCCTGATGGTGACCGTGCTGTTCTCCATCGTCTGGGAGCGCAAGGTCGTGGCCTGGATGCAGCTGCGCATCGGCCCCAACCGGCACGGCCCCTGGGGCATGCTCCAGTCGCTCGCCGACGGCATCAAGCTGATGCTGAAGGAAGACGTCATCGTCAAACGCGCCGACAAGGTGGTGTACGTCCTCGCGCCGATCGTCGCGGCCGTCCCGGCCTTCATGGCGATCGCGGTGATCCCCTTCGGCCCGGCCGGCAACGAGATCTCGATCTTCGGCCAGCGCACCACGATGCAGCTCACGGACCTGCCGATCGCGATGCTCTACATCCTCGCGGTCGCCTCGGTCGGCATCTACGGCATCGTCCTCGCCGGCTGGAGCTCCGGATCCACCTACCCGCTGCTGGGCGGGCTGCGCTCCTGCGCGCAGATGATCTCCTACGAGATCGCGATGGGCGCCGCCTTCGCCTCGGTGTTCCTCTACTCCGGTTCCATGTCGACGTCGACGATCGTCGAGCAGCAGCAGGACCGCTGGTACATCCTCCTGCTGCCGGTCTCCTTCGTCCTCTACATCGTCACGATGGTCGGCGAGACCAACCGCGCCCCCTTCGACATGCCGGAGTCCGAGGGCGACCTGGTCGGCGGCTTCAACACCGAGTACTCGTCGATCAAGTTCGCGATGTTCATGCTCGCCGAGTACGTGAACATGGTGACGGTCTCGGCCGTGTCGGTGACGCTCTTCCTCGGCGGCTGGCGGGCCCCCTGGCCGGTCAGCACCTTCTGGGAGGGCGCGAACCACGGCTGGTGGCCGATGCTCTGGTTCACCGTCAAGGTCCAGCTGCTGCTGTTCTTCTTCATCTGGCTGCGCGGCACGCTCCCCCGCGTCCGTTACGACCAGCTGATGAAGCTCGGCTGGAAGGTACTCATCCCGGTCTCGGTGACGTGGCTGATGCTCGTCGCGACCGTGCGGACGCTGCGCAACGAGAACTACGACTTCGCCGACATCGCCCTCTACGTCGGCGGCGCCGTCCTGGTCCTGCTGCTGCTCTCCTTCGTCGCCGACATGTTCCGCGACCGCGGCAGGCCGGCCGAGGCCCCCGCCGAGCCGGCCGGCTTCGACCCGATGGCGGGCGGGTTCCCCGTTCCGCCGCTGCCCGGACAGGAGCTGCCGCCGGTACCGAGGCGCCGCCCGCGCCGGGAGCGGGAGCTGATTGTCAGTGGTGGGTCCGATACTCACAGTGACGGAACTCTGGATGGAAAGGAGGCGTCCGATGGCTGAGGAGCCCCAGGAGACCAAGCCCGGTTTCCAGAACCCGGTGGCCGGCTTCGGCGTGACCTTCAAGGCCATGTTCAAGAAGCGGCTGACCGAGCAGTACCCGGAGCAGAAGAAGACCACGGCTCCGCGGTTCCACGGACGGCATCAGCTCAACCGCCATCCGGACGGCCTGGAGAAGTGCGTCGGGTGCGAGCTGTGCGCCTGGGCCTGTCCCGCCGACGCCATCTACGTCGAGGGCGCGGACAACACCGAGGAGGAGCGCTACTCGCCGGGCGAGCGGTACGGCCGCGTCTACCAGATCAACTACGCCCGCTGCATCCTGTGCGGCCTGTGCATCGAGGCGTGCCCCACGCGCGCGCTCACGATGACCAACGAGTTCGAGCTCGCCGACTCCAGCCGCGCCAACCTGATCTACACCAAGGAGCAGCTGCTGGCCGGCCTCGAGGACGGCATGGTCGACACACCGCACGCCATCTACCCCGGGACGGACGAGCAGGACTACTACCGGGGCCTGGTGACGGAGGCCGCGCCCGGCACCGAGCGGCAGGTCGCCGTCTCCGAGGGCGAGGCGCCGCAGGAGGCCGCCTCGACCTTCGGTGAGGGCGAGCCCGCCGCGGGGGAGGTGATCGGCCGATGAGCGCGCAGCTCGCCGCCCACTCCTCCGTGCAGCTCGCCGCCTACTCCACCTCCACCGGCGAGGCCTTCCAGTTCTGGGTGCTCGGCACCGTCGCGGTGATCGGCGCCCTGGGCACCGTCTTCATGAAGAGGGCCGTGCACAGCGCGCTCTGCCTCGCCGCAACCATGATCGTCCTGGCGGTGTTCTACCTCGCCAACGGCGCCTACTTCCTGGGCATCGTGCAGATCGTGGTCTACACCGGCGCGATCATGATGCTGTTCCTGTTCGTGGTGATGCTCGTCGGCGTCACCGCGGCGGACTCCCTGAAGGAGACCATCAAGGGCCAGCGCTGGCTGGCCCTCCTGTGCGGCCTCGGCTTCGGCGTCCTGCTGGTCGCGGGCATCGCCAACGCCTCCCTGACGGAGTTCGACGGCCTCGCGGCGGCCAACGCCGGTGGCAACGTGGAGGGACTGGCGGCCCTCATCTTCACCAAGTACGTCTTCGCCTTCGAGATCACCGGCGCCCTGCTCATCACGGCCGCCGTCGGCGCCATGGTGCTCACCCACCGCGAGCGGACCGAGCGGGCCAGGACCCAGCGCGAACTGGCCGAACAGCGGGTGCGCGAGGGCAAGCACGTGCCGCCGCTGCCGGCCCCGGGTGTGTACGCGCGGCACAACGCCGTCGACATCGCGGGCCTGCTGCCCGACGGCACCCCGTCGGAGCTCACGGTCAGCAGGACGCTCCGTGAGCGCGGCCAGATCCGTGACGTGTCCGCCGAGGCGCTGAGCGACCTCAAGGCGCTGGAGCGGCGCGCGGAGGAACGCCTGGAGCGGTCCGCGATCGAGCCGCCGCACACCGGGCGGAACTCCCGTCGCACCGAGGAGGCGTCCCAGTGAACCCGGTCAACTACCTGTACCTCGCGGCCCTGTTGTTCACGATCGGCGCGACCGGCGTGCTGATCAGGCGCAACGCGATCGTCGTGTTCATGTGCATCGAGCTGATGCTCAACGCCTGCAACCTCACGCTCGTCGCCTTCTCCCGGATGCACGGCAATCTCGACGGCCAGATCATCGCCTTCTTCACGATGGTCGTCGCCGCCGCGGAGGTCGTGGTCGGACTCGCGATCATCGTGTCGCTGTTCCGTTCCCGCCACTCGGCCTCGGTCGACGACGCCAGCCTGATGAAGCTGTAAGGGGTCGGAAGAATCGTGGAGAACCTGATTGCGCTGCTGATCGCGGCGCCCCTGCTCGGAGCGGCCGTCCTGCTGGTCGGCGGCCGCCGGCTCGATGCCGTCGGCCACTGGATCGGCACCCTGCTCGCGGCCGTCTCCTTCGTGATCGGCCTCGTCCTCTTCGCCGGTCTGCTCGGCAGGGACGCCGACGACCGGACGCTGACGCAGTACCTGTTCAGCTGGATCCCGGTCGAGGGCTTCCAGGCGGACGTCACTTTCCGCCTCGACCAGTTGTCGATGACGTTCGTGCTGCTGATCACGGGCGTCGGCTCGCTGATCCACCTGTACTCGGTCGGGTACATGGAGCACGACGAGCGGCGCCGCCGCTTCTTCGGCTACCTCAACCTGTTCCTCGCGGCGATGCTGCTGCTCGTCCTCGCCGACAACTACCTGCTGCTGTACGTCGGCTGGGAGGGCGTCGGGCTCGCCTCCTACCTGCTCATCGGCTTCTGGCAGCACAAACCCAGCGCCGCCACCGCCGCGAAGAAGGCCTTCTTGGTCAACCGCGTCGGCGACATGGGTCTGTCGATCGCCATCATGCTGATGTTCACCACCTTCGGCACCTTCGCCTTCGGCCCGCTGCTCGGCACGCACGAGGAGGCGGGGCTCGCCGGTGACGCGTCCGAGGGCCGGCTCACCGCCATCGCCCTGATGCTGCTGCTCGCGGCCTGCGGCAAGTCCGCCCAGGTGCCGCTGCAGTCCTGGCTCGGGGACGCGATGGAGGGCCCGACCCCGGTCTCGGCCCTCATCCACGCGGCGACGATGGTGACCGCGGGCGTCTACCTGATCGTCCGTTCCGCGGCGATCTTCGACCTGGCGCCCGACGCGCAGCTCGTCGTCACCGTCGTCGGCGCGGTCACGCTGCTGTTCGGTGCCATCGTCGGTTGCGCGAAGGACGACATCAAGAAGGCGCTGGCCGGCTCGACCATGTCGCAGATCGGCTACATGGTGCTGGCCGCGGGCCTCGGCCCCATCGGCTACGTCTTCGCGATCATGCACCTGGTCACGCACGGCTTCTTCAAGGCCGGCCTGTTCCTCGGCGCCGGCTCGGTCATGCACGGCATGAACGACGAGGTCGACATGCGCAGGTACGGCGGCCTGAGGAAGTACATGCCGGTCACCTTCGTCACCTTCGGCCTCGGCTACCTCGCCATCATCGGCTTCCCGGGCCTGTCCGGCTTCTTCTCCAAGGACAAGATCATCGAGGCGGCGTTCGCCAAGGGCGGCACCGAGGGCTGGATCCTCGGCGGCTGCGCGCTGCTGGGCGCGGCCATCACCGCGTACTACATGACGCGCGTGATGCTGATGACGTTCTTCGGCGAGGAGCGCTGGAGGAACCGGCCCACGCGCTCGCCCGAGGCGCCGAGCGCGGAGCCCGCGGCCGCGCACCACGGCGAGACCGCTTCCGGTCACGCCGCTGCCGCCACGGCCGAACCGCACCCGCACGAGTCGCCCAAGATCATGACCGTCCCGATGATCGTGCTGGCCGTCGGATCGGTCTTCGGCGGCGCGTTCTTCAGCATCGGCGAGCGCTTCGTGCACTGGCTCGAGCCCGTCACCGGGTTCGAACACGGCCACCCGCCGGTCAGCGCCCTCACGATCACCCTGTCCACGGTGGCGGTGATGGTGATCGGGGTGGCCGTCGCCTACGGGCAGTACGGGCGCCGCCCGGTCCCCGCGGTCGCCCCGCGCGGGTCGCTCCTCACCCGGGCTGCCCGGCGCGACCTGCTCCAGGACGACTTCAACCACGTCGTCCTGGTCCGCGGCGGCGAGCACCTCACGCGGTCCCTGGTGTACGTCGACCACACCCTGGTGGACGGCGTCGTCAACGGCACGGCGGCCTCGGTCGGCGGCCTCTCCGGACGCATGCGCAAGCTGCAGAACGGCTTCGCGCGGTCGTACGCGGTCTCGATGTTCGGCGGTGCGGCGGTCCTCATCGCCGCGACCCTGCTGATGAGGGCGGTCTGATACCGATGTCCTTTCCTCTCCTGACAGCGACGGCGGCGCTCCCCGCCATCGGGGCGGTCGCCACGGCCGCCGTGCCGGCCGCGCGGCGCAACGCCGCCAAAGCGCTGGCGCTGCTGTTCTCGCTCGCCACACTGGTCCTGGCGATCGTCGTCCTGGTCCGCTTCGACCCGGACGGCGACCGCTACCAGCTCACCGAGTCCCACTCCTGGATCGCGGACTTCGGCGTCCGCTACGAACTGGGCGTGGACGGCATCGCGGTGGCGCTCATCGCGCTCACGGCACTGCTGATCCCGTTCATCGTCCTGGCGGGCTGGCACGACGCCGACCCGCTGGAGACGGGCAGCAAGCGGTGGCGCCCGACCCAGGGCTTCTTCGCGCTGATCCTCGCCGTCGAGGCGATGGTGATCCTCTCCTTCGAGGCCACCGACGTCTTCCTCTTCTACATCTTCTTCGAAGCCATGCTGATCCCGATGTACTTCCTCATCGGCGGCTTCGGGGACCGGGCCCACGAGCACGGCGAACAGGCGGCCGCCACCCAGCGGTCGTACGCGGCCGTGAAGTTCCTGCTCTACAACCTGGCCGGCGGGCTGATCATGCTGGCCGCGGTGATCGGGCTGTACGTGGTCGCCGGGAGCTTCTCGCTCACGGAGATCGCCGAGGCCCGGGCCAACGGTTCGCTCGACATGGCGACGACCACCGAACGCTGGCTGTTCCTCGGCTTCTTCTTCGCCTTCGCGGTGAAGGCGCCCCTGTGGCCGCTGCACACCTGGCTGCCCAACGCCATGGGGGAGTCCACCGCCCCGGTCGCCGTCCTCATCACGGCGGTCGTCGACAAGGTGGGCACCTTCGCGATGCTCCGCTTCTGCCTCCAGCTCTTCCCCGAGGCCAGCAAGTGGGCGACGCCCGCCATCCTCGTCCTCGCCCTGATCAGCATCATCTACGGGGCACTGCTCGCCGTCGGGCAGCGGGACATCAAGCGGCTGGTGGCGTACGCGTCCATCTCGCACTTCGGCTTCATCATCCTGGGCATCTTCGCGATGACCAGCCAGGGCCAGTCGGGCGCGACGCTCTACATGGTCAACCACGGCATCTCGACGGCCGCGCTGATGCTGGTCGCCGGCTTCCTGATCTCGCGGCGCGGCTCCCGGCTCATCGCCGACTACGGCGGGGTGCAGAAGGTCGCCCCGGTGCTCGCCGGCACCTTCCTGATCGGCGGCCTGGCGACGCTGTCGCTGCCCGGCCTCGCGCCGTTCGTGAGCGAGTTCCTCGTCCTGGTCGGCACGTTCGCGCGCTATCCGGTGATCGGCATCATCGCCACCTTCGGCATCGTCCTCGCCGCGCTGTACACCCTCGTCCTCTACCAGAGGACGATGACGGGCCCGGTGAAACCCGAGGTCTCGGCGATGCCGGACCTCCGCGCGCGGGAGCTGCTGGTGGTCGCCCCGCTGATCGTGCTGCTGATCTTCCTGGGCGTCTACCCGAAGCCCGTCACGGACATCGTCGACCCGGCGGTGCAGCAGACGCTGTCCGACGTACAGAAGAAGGACCCCCAGCCCGAGGTGGAGGCGGCCAAGTGAGCGCAACAGCCGTCCACAGCCTGTGGACAACAGCGGCCGATCCGATCACGAAGATCGACGCGCCGAAGATCGAATACGCGCAATTGTCACCCACCCTGATCGTCGTCGGCGCGGCGGTCGTCGGGGTGCTGGTCGAGGCGCTCGTACCGCGCAAGCACCGCTACCACGCCCAGCTCTTCGTGTCCGTCGTCGCCCTGGCCGCCGCGTTCGCCGCGGTGGTGGCGCTGGCCGCCGACGGGTACGGCACCACCAAGGCGCGCATCGCCGCGATGGGCGCAATCGCCGTCGACGGACCCGCCCTGTTCCTCCAGGGCACGATCCTGCTGGCCGCCCTGGTCGGCCTCTTCACCTTCGCCGAACGGCGGCTCGACCCGGTGGCGCACGGCAACCGTGTCGACTCCTTCGCCGCGCAGGCCGCGTCCGTGCCGGGCAGCGACAGCGAGAAGGCCGCGGTCAGGGCCGGTTTCACGACCACCGAGGTCTTCCCGCTGCTGCTGTTCGCGGTCGCCGGCATGCTGGTGTTCCCGTCGGCCAACGACCTGCTGACCCTTTTCATCGCCCTGGAGGTCTTCTCCCTGCCGCTGTACCTGCTGTGCGCCCTGGCCCGCCGCAAGCGGCTCATGTCGCAGGAGGCCGCGGTCAAGTACTTCCTGCTCGGCGCCTTCGCCTCCGCGTTCACCCTGTTCGGCATCGCCCTGCTCTACGGCTACGCCGGCTCGGTGTCGTACGCGACCATCGCGCAGGTCGTCGACGGCACGGTCACCGGCGTGACCCCGGCGCTCGCCGACACCATGGGCAACGACGCGCTGCTGCTCGTCGGCGCCGCGCTGATCGTCATGGGGCTGCTGTTCAAGGTGGGCGCGGTCCCGTTCCACATGTGGACGCCGGACGTCTACCAGGGCGCGCCGACCCCGGTCACCGGCTTCATGGCCGCCGCGACCAAGGTGGCCGCCTTCGGCGCGCTGCTGCGGATCCTGTACGTCGTGCTGCCCGGCCTGCGCTGGGACTGGCGGCCGGTCATGTGGGGTGTCGCGATCGTCACCATGCTGGGCGGTGCGATCGTCGCGATCACGCAGACCGACATCAAGCGGCTGCTGGCCTACTCGTCCATCGCGCACGCGGGATTCATCCTCGCGGGTGTCATCGCCACCACGCCGGACGGCGTCTCGTCCGTCCTCTTCTACCTCGGCGCGTACTCGTTCGTGACGATCGGGGCGTTCGCGGTGGTGACCCTGGTGCGGGACGCGGGCGGCGAGGCGACCCACCTGTCCAAGTGGGCGGGGCTCGGCCGTCGCTCACCGCTGGTGGCGGCCGTGTTCGCGGTGTTCCTGCTCGCCTTCGCCGGCATCCCGCTGACCTCCGGGTTCGCCGGGAAGTTCGCCGTGTTCAAGGCGGCGGCGGAGGGCGGCGCGGCACCGCTCGTCGTGGTCGGTGTGATCTCGTCGGCGATCGCGGCGTTCTTCTACATCCGCGTCATCGTGCTGATGTTCTTCAGCGAGCCGAGGCCCGAGGGCCCGACCGTCGCCGTGCCGTCGCCGCTGACGACGACGGCGATCGCGGTGGGCGTGGCGGTCACCCTGGTGCTGGGCGTGGCGCCGCAGTACTTCCTGGACCTGGCGGGACAGGCGGGGGTGTTCGTGCGCTGAGCGCCGTCCACGGCGCGGGCCGGCCCGGCACCCGTTCACGGGGTGCCGGGCCGGCCCGCGCGAGGGGCTGTACCGCTATTCGCTCTTCTCGCGCCGCACCTTGATCTGGGTGAGGTCGAGATCCAAGGAGAACGGGACGTCCATCTTCATCCGCTCCCGGAAGATTCCCACGCTGGTGTAGGTCCCCGTGGTCGGCTCCAGTTCGAAGGCGTGCACCGCGGCGCGGCCTTGTTCGTTCTCGACCCGCCAGTAGTGGGGGATCTTCGCCCGCGCGTACTTCAGCGGCTTGGTCTCACGGTCCCGGGAGACGGAGTCCGGGGAGACGACCTCGATCGCGAGCACGACGGCCTCGACAGGGAAGCGTGTCTGGTCAGGATCCTCGACGACATCCCCGCGCACCACGACCACGTCCGGCTCGGGGCGGTTCTGCGGGTCGAGGTCGACGGTGAACTCGCGGAACACCTCGAATTCCTCGGGCGCCAGGGACTGCAGCTGCCACTTGAAGTAGTCGATGGCGCGTTCGTGAAAAATCGTCTGCGGACTCACGAAGACGAGGCTCCCGTCGATCAGTTCCGTGTGCGGAGGGAGATCCGGAAGCCGGTCCAGGTCGTCGGCGGTCCAGCCCCCCTCGGGCGGGGTCGGCCAAACGGATGCGGACGCCTTCGGTGCGACGCTCATGAGTGCTCCCATGGGACGGAGTCTCGCCGGTGCCATCAGACTATCCGCCGGAAACGGGACAGGGCTCCCTCGAACGTGCGAACGACTGTCGTGTCCTTGACGCGCGTACACGGAGCCGCCCTGTGGATAACTCCGACGCTGTCGGTCCGGGCCCCTATCGTGGAGGCAGTGGTCGAAGGACGACGTACGGGGGCCATGCGATGGGCGGGACGGGCGGAATCAAGGAGATGACAGCGATCACCGGGACATTGGGGACGACAGACAGCGAGGCGCTGGCCACGCTGCACCGCGTCTTCGGCTACGACGCCTTCCGCGGCGAGCAGGAAGCGGTCATCGAGCACGTGGTGGCCGGCGGTGACGCCGTCGTCCTCATGCCGACCGGTGGCGGCAAGTCGCTGTGCTACCAGATCCCGGCCCTGGTCAGACCGGGTACGGGGATCGTCGTCTCGCCGCTGATCGCGCTGATGCAGGACCAGGTGGACGCCCTGCGGGCGCTCGGCGTGCGCGCCGGGTTCATGAACTCCACGCAGGGCTTCGACGAGCGGCGCGTGGTCGAGGCCGAGTTCCTGGCCGGTGAGCTGGACCTGCTGTACCTGGCGCCGGAGCGGCTGCGCCTGGACTCCACGCTGGACCTGCTCTCCCGCGGGAAGATCGCCGTCTTCGCCATCGACGAGGCGCACTGTGTCTCCCAGTGGGGCCACGACTTCCGCCCCGACTACCTCACCCTCTCCCTGCTCGGCGAGCGTTGGCCGGACGTCCCGCGGATCGCGCTCACGGCGACGGCCACGCACGCCACGCACCAGGAGATCACCCAGCGGCTGAACATGCCGGCGGCCCGGCACTTCGTGGCCAGCTTCGACCGGCCCAACATCCAGTACCGGATCGTGCCGAAGGCCGACCCGAAGAAGCAGCTGCTGAGCTTCCTGCGGGAGGAGCACGCGGGCGACGCGGGCATCGTGTACTGCCTCTCCCGCAATTCGGTGGAGAAGACCGCCGAGTTCCTCTCCCGCAACGGCATCGAGGCGGTGCCCTACCACGCCGGCCTGGACGCGGGCACGCGCGCGGCGCACCAGTCCCGGTTCCTGCGGGAGGAAGGCCTGGTCGTGGTGGCGACCATCGCCTTCGGCATGGGCATCGACAAGCCCGACGTGCGGTTCGTCGCCCACCTCGACCTGCCCAAGTCCATCGAGGGCTACTACCAGGAGACCGGCCGCGCGGGCCGCGACCGGCTGCCGTCGACGGCCTGGATGGCCTACGGCCTCAACGACGTCATACAACAGCGCAAGCTGATCCAGTCCGGAGAGGGCGACGAGGCGTTCCGGCGGCGGGCGGCGGCCCACCTGGACTCGATGCTGGCGCTGTGCGAGACGGCCCGGTGCCGCCGAGGGCAGCTCCTCGCCTACTTCGGCCAGGAGCCGGACCCGGCGGGCTGCGGCAACTGCGACACCTGCCTCACCCCGCCGGAGACCTGGGACGGCACGGTCGCGGCGCAGAAGGTGCTGTCGACCGTCGTACGGCTCCAGCGGGAGCGGGGGCAGAAGTTCGGCGCGGTGCAGATCGTCGACATCCTGCTGGGCAAGCGCACCGCCAAGGTGATCCAGTTCGACCACGACCAGCTGTCGGTGTTCGGCATCGGCGAGGAGCTGACCGAGGGCGAGTGGCGCGGCGTGGTGCGGCAGCTGCTGGCGCAGGGACTGCTCGCCGTCGAGGGGGAGTACGGCACGCTGGTGCTGACGGAGGCCAGCGGGGCGGTGCTGCGGCGCGAGCGGGAGGTGCCGCTGCGCAAGGAGCCGAAGAAGCCGACGACCGCGAAGACGGGCTCGTCCTCGTCCGGCCGCGGGGACCGCAAGGCCAGAACGACAGCCGCGGAGCTGCCCGAGGCACTGCTCCCCGCCTTCGAGGCCCTGCGCGCCTGGCGCGCGGAACAGGCCCGCGAGCAGGGCGTCCCGGCGTACGTCATCTTCCACGACGCCACGCTCCGGGAGATCGCCACGGTGTGGCCGGCGTCGGTGCGCGAGCTCGCCGGGGTCAGCGGAGTCGGCGAGAAGAAGCTGGCGACGTACGGGGAGGGCGTGGTCGCGGTGCTGGCGTCGCTGGACGGACCCTCCGGCCCGGCCCCGGGCGCCTCCCCGGCAGCGGAGGGCCCGGACGGACTGGAGGACTGGCCCGAGATGGAGGCGGAACCGGAGCCCGAGGACTGGATGTAGACGGCCGGACATCGTGACATGGCCCGGGCCGCGGCGGGCTGAGGGCGACGGCTCTCGGCCTCCGCAGCCCTCGGCCCTGCGCGGCCCTCGGCCCTCCGCAGCCCTCGGCCCTGCGCAGCCCTCGGCCTCCGTGGCTCTGGTGGTCCGCAGGCGGCCACGGCCCGTCAGTGGCCTCGTGCCGCGTACGCCCTGACGTCGGCGTCGGAGTCGGTCGTGGCCGTGGCGAGGGCCGCCCGGGCGCCCTCGGAGGCGCGGTGCCGGGTCAGGGCGAGGACGGCGGCCTTGCGGACGTCCGCGTTGGGATCGGCCAGTGCCTTGGAGAGTGCCGGGACCGCGGTGTCGGGGGAAGCGGCGGCCAGGGCCGTGGCGGACCCGGCGCGCACCTGCCACGCCGGGTCCGCCAGGGCGGTCACGGCGCGGGCGGCGAGCGGCGCCGGGCAGCCGACGGCGCCCAGCGCCCCGTAGGCGGCGGCGCGGACCAGGGCGTCGGCGTCGGTGGTGAGGGTGCTCAGCGCCGTGTGGACAGGGGTCACGTCGAAGGCGGTGCCCGTGTCCGTGCCGGGGCCGGTCGCGGAGGCGGCGTCCAGGTGTGCCGCGGTCACCGTGGCCAGCGCCTTGGCCACGGTGACGCGCACCTCGCGGTACGGGTCGGTGGATGCCGTGCGGGCCAGTTCGTCGGCGGCGCCCACGGAGACCAGGGCGCGGACGGCCTCGATGCGGACGGCGATGTCGGTGTCCGTGAGGGCGGCCGTGAACAGGTCGGCGTCGCCCAGGCGCAGGGCGCGCAGTACGTCGAGCGCGGCGGCGCGGACGACGGGGTCGGGCTCGACCAGCGCTGCGGCGAGGCCGTCGCGCAGGGCCGGCTCGGGCGGCAGGGTTTCGACCAGCTCGCGCAGTGAGGCCGCGGCGGCGGCACGCACCTCGGCGGCGGTGTCGCGCAGCGCTTCGGCGAGCGCGGGGCCGCTGCCCGGCGGCACGGTCTCCGTGAGGACGGTGACCGCCTCGCGCCGCACGGCGGGGGCCGGGTCGCTCAGGTAGGGCCGCAGGGCGTCGAGGCCGGGCTGCTCGTCGGCGAGGGCGACCAGGGCTAGCAGACGGGACGAGGACTGCTCGGCGGAGGGCTCTGACTCCGCAGGGAGGAGAGGGACGGAGCCGACGGGAACGCTCGCCTGGTCCGGTCCGGTCCCCGGAGCGGGGGACGCCACCGGCGCCACGTCGCGTGAGCCGGCCGTGGCCACGTTCTCGGCACGGACCTCGCCGAGACGCCGGGACGGACCGCCGACCGGGGTGAACTCGTCGACCGGAACCAGATAGGGAGCCACGGGGCGGGCCGTGAACTCCATCGCACCGGAGGGGGACTTGTGCAGATCGAGGTGGTGGAACCAGGACACGTCGTCACGGCGGGGGTGGTCGAGGCGGTCGTGGTAGAGACCCCAGCGGGACTCCGTGCGGGCCAGCGATGCCCGCGCGGCCATCTCCGCACAGTCACGGATGAAGGTGACCTCGGCGCAGCGCATCAGCTCGTGCGGGGTGGCGGCCCCCATCGCGGCGATGTCGTCCCGCATCCGCTCGAACGCCTCCAGGGCGAGGGAGAGACGGGCACCGGACTTCGGCGGCGCCACGTAGTCGTTGACGAAGCGGCGCAGCTTGTACTCGACCTGGGTCTGCGGCGGGCCGTCCGGGTTGCGCAGCGGCCGGTAGACCAGTTCGTGCGCCTCGCGCAGCTGATCCTGCGGCAACTCGCCCTCGTAGGGCTGGTACCGGGCGGCGTCCGCGCCCGCGAGGTCCCCGTACACGAACGCGCCGATCATGTAGTTGTGCGGCACGCACGCGAGGTCGCCGGCGGCGTACAGACGCGGGACGGTGGTGCGGGCGTGGTCGTCGACGCGGACGCCGGAGGCCGAGTGGCCGCCGCACAGACCGATCTCGGAGATGTGCATCTCGACGTCATGGGTGCGGTAGTCGTGGCCGCGGCCGGAGTGGAAGGTGCCGCGGGTGGGGCGCTCGGTCGAATGCAGGATCGACTCCAGCGCCGAGACCGATTCCTCGGGAAGATGGCTCAGCTTCAGGTAGACCGGGCCGCGGTCGGAGGCGACCTCCGCCGCGAACTCCGCCATCATCTGGCCCGACCAGTAGTCGGAGTCGACGAAGCGCTCGCCGTGCCGGTTGACCTGGTAGCCGCCGAAGGGATTGGCGACGTAGGCGCAGGCCGGGCCGTTGTAGTCCTTGATCAGCGGGTTGATCTGGAAGCACTCGATGCCGGTCAGCTCGGCGCCCGCGTGGTAGGCCATGGCGTAGCCGTCGCCCGCGTTGGTCGGGTTCTCGTACGTGCCGTAGAGGTAGCCGGAGGCGGGCAGGCCGAGCCGGCCGCAGGCGCCGGTGGCCAGGATCACCGCGCCCGCGCGGACGGTGACGAACCGCCCGGTGCGGGTGTGGAAGCCCGCCGCCCCCACGGCCCGCCGGTCGGGGCCCTCGCCCGCCGTCAGCACCCGCACCGGCATCACACGGTTCTCGATGCGGATCCGCTCCCGCATCTCGCGCCGCCGCAACTGCCGGTACAGCACCTTCTTCACGTCCTTGCCCTCCGGCATCGGCAGGACGTAGGAGCCGGAGCGGTGGACCTGGCGGACCGCGTACTCGCCGTGTTCGTCCTTCTCGAACTTCACGCCGTACGACTCCAGCCGCTGCACCATGGCGAAGCCGCGGGTCGCGGTCTGGCGGACGGTGGACTGGTCGACGATGCCGTCGTTGGCGCGGGTGATCTCGGCGACGTAGTCGTCGGGCTCGGCACGGCCGGGGACGACCGCGTTGTTGACGCCGTCCATGCCCATCGCGAGGGCGCCGGAGTGGCGGACGTGCGCCTTCTCCAGCAGCAGCACGTCCGCGCCGCGCTCGGCGGCCGTCAGAGCCGCCATCGTGCCGGCGGTGCCCCCGCCGATGACCAGGACGTCGCAGGTCAGCTCTTCGGCGTCGGTGAGCGCGGGGATCTGCACAGGGGTGTTGACGGGGGTGGCCACCAGGGTGCCTTTCACGTGCCGAGGGAGGTGAGGACGTCGCGGCGCAGGGCCACGCGGGCCGGGTCGTCGTGGGCGGCGCGGTCGCGCGGGCGGGGGACGTTCCGGACGGCGAGGAGGCCGTCCGCGCCGAGCAGGGCGACGCGGTCGCCGAGGAAGAGGGCCTCGTCGACGTCATGGGTGACGAAGACGACGGTGGCGCCCGTGCCGTGCAGCACTTCCACCAGCAGGTCCTGCATGCCGGCCCGGGTCTGGGCGTCGAGCGCGCCGAACGGTTCGTCCATGAGGACCGCGCGCGGCCCGGCGGCCAGGGCGCGGGCCAGCTGGGCGCGCTGGCGCTGTCCTCCGGAGACACGATGGGGCAACTGCCGGGCCACGTCGGCGAGTCCGACGCGGTCGAGCCAGGAGTCGGCCTGCCTGCGGCGTTCCGCGCGCGGCCGGCCCCGCACGGCGAGGGCCAGCTCGACGTTGGCGCGCAGGGTGCGCCAGGGCAGGAGTGCGTCCTCCTGGAAGACCAGCGCGCGGTCCGCCGCCGGTCCGGTGATCCGGTGGCCGTCCTGCTCCACCGTTCCGGCGAGGGCGGGCAGCAGACCGGCCAGGGTGCGCAGCAGGGTCGACTTGCCGCAGCCCGAGGGGCCGACGACGGTGAGGATCTCCCCCGGGACCACGTCGAGATCGACGCCGGTCAGGGCGGGGGCGTCCGGGCGGCCGAGTGCGGCGGCGCGCAAGGTGAGCCGGGTACCGCGGACCGGCGCGGGTGCGGCCGTGTCCGGGCCGGCCGGGAGGGGGCGGGTCTTCTCCGCGCCGGTGGCGGTCGCGCCGGACGTGCGGCGCCGGGACGTCTCAGACGAGGTGCTCATCGTGTGCCTCCTCGGCCTCGGATACGGGTACCCCGCCGACGGGGGAGGCAGCGGACGGTACCGGGGCCGCGGCCCGTGCGGCTCGCGGCCGGGCCACGGGAACGTACGAGGTGCGGGGCAGCCAGTGGGTGAGGCGGCGGCCCAGGAGTTCGACGGCCGTGGACGTCGCCCAGCCGAGGATGCCGATGGTGACCATGCCGACGAAGACGCCGGGGTAGTCGACGACCGTGTAGTCCTGCCAGGTGCGGTAGCCGACGCCGTACTGGCCGGAGATCATCTCTGCGGAGATCACGCAGATCCACGACACGCCGATGCCGACCGACAGGCCGCCGAATATCCCGGGCAGCGCGCCCGGCAGGACGACCGAGCGGAGGACGCGCCATCGGCCGCCGCCCAGGGTGAGGACCGCTTCCTCCCAGACGGGGGAGAGGGCGCGGACCGCGTGCCGGGTGGAGACCAGCACGGGGAAGAAGGCGGCGGCGAAGGTGATGAAGACGATGCCTTGTTCGTTGGAGGGGAAGAGGAGGATCGCCACGGGGACCAGGGCGATCGCCGGGATGGGGCGGATCACCTCCAGGAGCGGGCCGAGCAGGTCCTCGGCGAGCCGCGAGCGCGCCACGAGCACACCCACGGCCACGCCCAGGACGGCGGCCAGCAGGAATCCCGCGAGGATGCGGGTGACGCTGTCGGTGAGGTCCGTCCAGTAGTCGCCGCCGGTGAGCCGGTCGGCGAAGGCGCGGGTGACGTCGGTGACGGTGGGGAACTGCGAGAAGCGCAGCCAGAGGTCGATCTTCAGGCTGGTCACCAGTTGCCACAGGCCGAGGGCGGTGGCGAGGGAGAGCAGCCGTAGGGCGTAGCGGCCGAAGCGCGGCGCGGGCCGGGTCACGCGGCACGCTCCAGGGCTTCGGCGTACGAGACGACGCGGGCGCCGCCGTGGGCGTCGGTGTAGGCCTGCGCGGTCGCCGGGGCGACGAAGGGGAGCAGCGTCGAACCGTCCGCCACCCAGACCGCCTTGTCGGCGAACCAGAGGGTGCCGGTGTCGGCGTCGGGGACGTAGGCGGCGCGGATGCCGTCGGGGTGCGCGGCCACGTAGGCCAGCAGGTCGGCGGGTGAGGTGAAGGCCTGGGTCTCGGTGGCGCCCTTCGGCCAGACCTCGCTCCGGGCCGGTGGGGGCGTGGCGGCGAGCTGCTCGTCGTACGAGGAACCGAGGGCCTTCTTCACGTACTGGTCGTCGACGAAGGCGTCCACGTCGATGTCCCCGGTCAGTTTCGCCGCCTTCAGGATCGACACGTCCTTCTTCAGGGCGGCGACCAGCTGCGGCTTGACGGACGGGTCGAAGGTGGCGATGCCGTGGGCGCCGTTGTAGAGGTAGACGACCTCGGCGGGCAGGTCAGTGGCCTTCGCGACCTTCTCGGCCGCGGCGACGGGGTGTGCGGAGAGGTATGCGGTGGCCTCGGCCTGCGCCTTCAGGAACGCTTCCAGCACGGTCGGCCGTTTCTTCGCGAAGTCCTCGCGGGCGGTGACGCCGTGGAAGGTGGGCAGGTCGAGCTGGGCGCCGTCGTACAGGGCCTTCGCCTTGCCCTGGTGGACGAGCAGGCCGGGCCAGGCGACGAACTGGGAGAGGGCGTCCGCGCTGCCCGCCGAGAGTGCGGAGGCACCCACCGCGGGCTGCTGGTTGAGCTTCTCGATGCCCTTGTCCGGGTCGATGCCGGCGCGTTGCAGGGCCCGGACGAGGGTGCCGTCGGCGGCCGAGCCCACGCTGGTGGAGACCTTCTTGCCCTTGAGGTCGGTGAGGGAGGTCAGTTGGGAATCGGGGGCGGTGACGATGGTGTTGAGGCCGCCGCGCAGGTTGTAGCCGGTGACCGAGACCAGGTGGGTGGGGCGGCCGAGCTGCTTGCCGCGCGCCGCGTTGATGAGCAGGGGGAAGTCGCCCATCGAGCCGATGTCGATCTTGCCCGCGGTCATCTGGGCGGTGATGGGGGCGCCGGTGGCGAAGTCCTGCCACTGCACCTTGTAGGTGGTGCCGTCGTCGAGGGAGTTGAGCTGCTTCTCGAAGTAGCCGAGGGAGCGCAGGAGGGTTCCCGCGGTGACGGTGTTGATCGTCTTGGACTGGTAGCCGACGGTGACGGTGACCGTGGAGCCGTCACCGGCCTCGGCGTTGCCGCCGCAGGCGGTGAGGGGCAGCAGGAGGGTGGCGGCGGTGGCGGCCGCGATGCGTTTCATGGGGAGCGGACCTTTCACCGGAGCAGGTAGGGCATGTTGACCGTGACGGCTCCGGTGGGACAGCGGGCCGCGCACGGGCCGCAATACCAGCACTCGTCGACGTGCATGTACGCCTTGCCGTTGCTCTCGTCGATGGCGAGGGAGTCCAGCGGGCACATGTCCACGCAGAGGGTGCAGCCGTCGATGCACTTCGACTCGTCGATCGTCACGGGCACGTCGGCCCGCTGGGGCACCAAGGGCATGGCTGTCTCCAGGGAAATCGCGTGGGAAATTCCGCGAGGCGGTGAACCGGTCGGACCCTGCCGAACGATGAAGGGGTGGGACGCGAGGGAGCGAAGGGGGCGAGGGCCGGTGCGGTGGGTGTCAGCGGGAGCGGTGCAGCAGACCGCTCATGGAGATGCGGTCGCCGCGGAAGCGGATGAACTCCAGGTCCACGGGGCGGCCGTCGGCGAGGTGGGTGAGGCGTTCCAGCATCAGGACGGCCGCCCCGCGCGGGGCTTCCAGGACGGCAGCGGAGTGGGCGTCGGCGCTGACCGCCTCCAGGGTGATCTCCGCGTGCCCGAGGCGTTGGCCGGTGGCGGCTTCCAGGAGGCGGAAGACGTCGGTGTTCTCCAGGTCGGCGCCGAGCAGGTCGGCGCCGATGTCGAGCGGGATGTAGGTCAGGTCGAGAGACAGGGGGAGACCGCCCAGGCGGCGCAGACGTTCGATGTAGAGGACGTCGGCGCCGGGCGGGACGTGGAGGCGGTCGGCCACCGGAGCCGGCGCGGGCACGGGGGCCATGGTGCGGACCTCGTTGGTGACCTGGCCGTGTTCGTGCAGCGTCTCCGCGAGGCCCATCAGCCGGTCGAGACCGTGCGGGTACTTCTGGGCCACGACCACCGTGCCGACACCGGGCAGGCGTTCCACGAGCCCCTCCGCCCTCAGGAGGTCGAGCGCCTGGCGGACGGTGTTGCGGGAGGCGCGGTAGTCGGTGGCGAGGGCGGACTCGTGGGGCAGCGTGCCGGCCGGGAAGCCGCCCGTGAGGAGCTGGCGGCGGAGGAGGTCGGCGAGCTGGCGGGCCTGGTCCGCGCGCAGCCGGCGACGTGCGCGGTGGGCGGCGACGGTGGTCGCGCCCTGGCCGGCGTGGTCTCGGACGCGCTCGGTGGATGGCATGTTCTGGACCATACCGAGGGGGGTGAGGAAGTGGTGTTGCTGAAGTATTGCGCCACCTGACGAGGAGGCAGCAACCCTTCTGAGCTGCTGATTTCCGGTGCGCGCTGGAAAGATCTGCCACCCCGGTCCGGCGCCGGGCGAGGGCTGCCGACGGGGTGTTCAGGCCAGCGCCGTCAATCCCGGGGCGAAGGTGATCAGGAGGGGCAGCAGCGGGACCAGCGCGGCGACCGTCGTCGTCAGCGCGCGGTGCCGGCGGAGCAGCCTTGGGGGCGGCTGGAGGAGGCGGTCCACGCGTTCACCCAGGAGCCGGCGGCTCGACGCGCAGGACAGGACGCCCCGGTGCTGATTCAGCTCGATCAGGGCCAGGGCCGTCGTCAGATGGCCGCAGCGGCGGGACGCCGTGTCGTCGGCGGCGAGTTCGACCAGCCGGTGGGTCTGGTCGCAGAAGTGCGCGAACAGCGGAACGCGCGGGAAGCCGGTCGCCAGGGCCGTCGACAGGTGCAGCAGCCAGTCGTGGTGGGCCCGGGCGTGACCGCGTTCATGGGTGAGGACCGCGTCGAGTTGATGGGAGGTGAGGCGGTGCAGGGCACCGGTGGTCACGATCAGCTGGGGAGGGTTGCCGGGCATCCACCAGGCGTCCGGGTACTCGTCCTCCAGGACGAGCAGCGGGCCCCGGGCCGCGGGCAGGCCCGCGGGGAGGTCGGGGGCGCGCTCCCGCAGGTGGGCGCGGGCCGTGGTGCGCCGTCGGCGGGCCTCGGCCACTTCACGGGCGAGCATCGCGGTGGTCCAGGCCGCCCCGCAGGCCAGCAGCAGGGTGAGGGCGGTCGCCCACACCGGGGCGGTGGACAGGTCGTACGCCTCGGTCACCGCCGGCGGGGCGGGGGCGAAGACCTGGGCGCGGACGGTGTGGAAGACGGCGGCGGCACCCAGCACCAGGGCCGTCAGACAGCACAGCAGGACCGTGGCGACCAGGCACTGCCACACCCACAGGGCGACCACCGGCTCCCGCTCGGTCCACTCGGCGCGGGTGAGCGCACGTGGGGCCGGCACGGCGGCCGCCAGCGCGACGGCGCTCAGCAGGAGCAGGCAGAAGGTCATGCCACGGGCTCCGGATCCTGGTCGGAGGAGACGGGGAGAGGAGAAGGCGGACCGGACGGACGCGCTCCGGGTGCGCCCGCCCCGAGGGCGTGCGTACGGCGGGCCCGGTACGGGGACCGTGCCCGCCGCCAGTATGACGGCGACCGACGCCGGAGTCAGCCCGCGAGAACCCGCCCGCTCACCTCGCCCAGACCCACGCGCAGACCGTCCGGTCCCGGAGCCCAGGCCGACAGGGTCACCACGTCACCGTCCTCCAGGTACGTGCGCTTGCCGCCGGGCAGCTCCAAGGGGTGACGGCCGTTCCAGGTCAGCTCCAGCAAGGAGCCGCGCTGGTGTGCGGCCGGTCCGCTCACCGTGCCCGAACCGTACAGGTCACCGGTGCGTACGGAGGCGCCGTTGACCGTCAGATGGGCGAGTTGCTGGGCGGCCGTCCAGTACATGGTGGAGAAAGGGGGTTCGGAGACGATGTGACCGTTGACGGCGACGGAGATGCGCAGGTCGTAACCGGCGGGTTCGGTGGACGTGTCGTCCAGGTAGGGGAGCAGGGGATGGGTGCGCTCCGGGGGCGGGACCCGGGCCGCCTCCAGCGCCTCCAGCGGGGTGATCCACGCGGAGAGCGACGTGGCGAAGGACTTGGCGAGGAACGGGCCGAGCGGCACGTACTCCCAGGCCTGGATGTCGCGGGCCGACCAGTCGTTGAGGAGGCACAGTCCGAAGACGTGCTCGCGGAACTCGGCCAGCGGGACCGGCCGGCCGTGCCGCGACGGCACGCCCACCACGAAGCCGACCTCGGCCTCGATGTCGAGCCGTGCGGACGGGCCGAAGACGGGGGCGGCGTCGGCGGGTGCCTTGCGCTGGCCCGACGGGCGGACGACGTCCGTGCCGGAGACCACGACCGTGCCGGCCCGGCCGTGGTAACCGACGGGCAGGTGCTTCCAGTTGGGCAGGAGGGCGTCCCCGGCGTTCGGGCGGAAGATGGCGCCCGCGTTACGGGCGTGGTGTTCGGAGGAGTAGAAGTCGACGTAGTCGGCGACGTCGAACGGCAGGTGCAGGGTCACCGACGAGAGGGGGTGCAGGAGCGGGGCGAGGCTGTCGTGGCGGGAGGGGTCCGTGAGCCACTCCGTCAGCGAGTTCCGCACCTCGGACCACGCGCCGCGCCCCGCCGCCAGCAGGGGGTTGAGGGTCGGGCGGGTGAGGAGGGCGGCGTGCGGTGAGCCGCAGGCCCGGGCCGCCGCGCCCGCGTCCAGGACGTGCTCGCCGAGCCGGACGCCGATGGTCCGCCGCTCGGAGCCGGGGCGGGAGAAGACACCGTAGGGGAGGTTGTGCGGGCCGAAGGGGTCGTCCTCGGGAAGGCCGAAGGGGGGCAAGGGGGGCATCGGGTGCTGCCTCGCTTTCGTGCTCGCCGTGGATGCGCCGCGTGTGCGCCGCGCATGCGCCTTTGCGCACATGTGTTCGTCGTGGCCGGGGGCGCTACGGGTGGGTGTCCGCGGGTGTTCGACCGGCGGTCCGCGGGGTGGTGCGCGGGTGTGCCCGGCCGTCGATCACGTTACGGCTGACCTCGCAGGAGGGACACCGCGGCGCCGCGGAAGGGATGACGAAAGTGACACGGGAGGTGACGGATGAGGTGGCCGACTCGCAGCGCTCCGCTGTCACGCGGGAACGGGAAGTTGTCCACAGGCGGGACCGCAATCTTGACGGAGCGGTGCGAAAAGGGAGACTCTGGGCGGGTGCTGGAAGGCCTCGGGGAGGGGGCTTTCCCCTGGCACACCTGGGGGGCGGATGGCCATTGGGGAGGCCGGCCTCGGGTCGGCGCGGCGTGGTGCACGGCCGAAGCGGCTGGAAGCCACCATGCGCGGCAGACTCGGCCGGGAATGCGTGTACGTGCCGTCGTGCCGGTTCGGGCTGTTCGTGGCCTTGCGCCACTGGTGTCCGCCCGGTGGGCGGGTGCTGATGTCGCCCGTCAACGACGACGTGATCTTCTTCGTGGTGCTCGCCGCCGGTCTGCGGCCGGTGCAGGCACCGTTGAACCCGCTGGACGCGTCGATCGACGTCGACGCGGTGCCCGACGACGTGTGGGACTCGCTGTCCGCGGTGCTCACGACGAACCTCTACGGCAATCCGGACGACGCGCCGCGGCTGCGGGAGAAGTGCGACGCGAGGGGAATCCCCCTGTTCGAGGACGGTGCGCACGCCATCGGCAGCGAGGTGGGCGGCCGGCCGGTCGGAACCTGGGGGGACGCCTCCGTCTTCAGCTTGTCCAAGCACGTCGGGGCCAAGGCCGGGGGCTTCCTGACGTGTGCCGATCCCGGTCTGCGCGAGGCCCTGGAGAAGACCGGCGAGGACCTGCTGCTGCCCGGGCGGCTCGGCGCCGAACTCGCCTTCGCCTTCCGCCCGTACGCGGAGGCGGCCGTGCGGGGGCTGCGGCTGCGGAGTGCCGCATGGGCCGCCATGCGGCTGCTCGGGCTGATGGAGCGCGAGGAGATCAGGATGCCGTTGCGCGCGGACGAGCTGGCGCGGGCGGTCGACACGGCACCGGACCTCACCGCGCACGACTCCTGGGTCCGCGTCGACATGCACGACTACCGGCTGCGATCCGGGCCGGTGCGCCTCGGCCGTATCGAAAGGAAGCTGGACCGTCTGGACGAGGTGCTGGACACCTGCCGGGCGGGAACGCGGTTGCTGCGGTCGACGCCTTGGGCGAGACCGGTGCCGCCGCCGGACGCCCGGCAGGCCCCCGGGGCCCCGGCCGACGCGCCGACCAGCCATCACCCCGGCACCGGCGCTGGTGCCGGCACCGGCACGGGAACCGGCGCTCGGACCGGTGCGGCGACCGGCTCACGGAGCGGTGCCGCGACCGGTCCCCGGACCGGCTCTCCGGCCGACGGTGCGCAGGGCGTCCAACCGCTCTTCCGGGTCCCTCTGTTCGTCGCCGACCGGGATGCCGCGATCGCGGCACTCGCCCGGCGGGGCATCGTCGTCGGGTACCTCTATGACCCGCCCCTGGACGACTACGCGGGGGCGGCGTTCACCGACCCCTCGCCCGATCCCGCCGGGGCCCGCTGGTTCGCGCGGCACGCGCTGCCCGTGGATCCGCTGCGGGCACGCCGGGTCATCGACGTGCTCCAGGAGTCCGGCGTCCGGCCGGCCGAGGCACCGGGAGGGCTGGAGCCGACGCGTGGCTGACACACGGGCCGGGACACAGGCCGGAACACACACGGAGGCGGAGGCCGGGAGCCGGAGCGGCCCGGCGGCCGGCGGACGGACGGGGGTCCAGGCGCACGAGCCCGTCGCACCGCCCGCCGGCCGGCCGGGCCCCGCCGGGGGCGCGGCCGGTCCCACGCCGGAGGCGAGCGACCGCGGCTCCGACTCCCTCTTCAGGAACGCCTACTTCCTCATGCTCAGCACCGGCGTCTCCGCCGTGCTCGGCCTGGGGTTCTGGCTGGTGGCCGCCCGCTACTACTCCGAGGAGGCCGTCGGGCAGGGCTCCGCCGCGATCGCCGGCATGCGACTGCTCGCCAGCATCACGGCGACGACGATGATCGGCGCCGTCGTCCGCTTCGTTCCCCGCGCGGGACGGGCGACGGGCCCCCTGGTGTGGCGGGCGTACGCGGCGAGTTCGGTGGTCGTGGCGATCGCCGCGGCGGTCTTCCTGCTCACCCTCGACCTGTGGGGGGCGTCGTACGCGCCGCTCGGTACTCCGCTCGCGGGGGCGGCGTTCGTCGTCGCCTGCGTGGCGTGGGCGTTGCTCACCCTCCAGGACGGCGTGCTGACCGGACTGCGCAGATCGGGATGGGTGCCGGTCGGCAACGCGGTGTTCTCCCTCGGCAAGCTCGTCCTGCTGGTCGTGTTCGCCGGCGCGCTGCCGGTGCTCGGCATCTTCGTGTCCTGGGCCGTCGCCATCGCGTTCTCGACACTGCCGCTCGGCTGGCTGATCTTCCGCAGACTCATCCCGCGCCAGGCCGCCGCCGACCGTGACCTGGAGCCGCCGCGGCTGAGGGAGATGGGCCGTTTCCTGGCGGGCGACTCACTGGGCGCGCTGTTCAGCCTGGCGATGATCAACCTGCTGCCGGTGATGGTCGCGGTCCGCTTCAGCGCCGCCGAGAACGGCTACTTCTACGTGGCGTACACCGTCGGCGGGACGATGGAGTTCATGGCCATCAACATGGCCTCCTCCCTCACCGCGCACGCCTCGCACGACCCGCGCCACCTCGCCGACGGCGTGCGCGGGGCACTGCGCCGCATGACGTTGCTGCTCGTGCCGGTGGTGCTCGTCCTGGTGGTGTTCGCGCCGCAGATCCTGCTGCCGTTCAACGCGGACTACGCCGAGCACGGCACCACCGTGCTGCGGCTGCTGGCCGCCGGGGCGCTGCCGCGGGTCGTGGTGGAGCTGTACATCGGAGTGCTGCGCGTGCAGGGCCGCACCGGTGTGCTGGCCGCGCTCCAGGGCGCCATGTGCACGTTGGTGCTGGGCAGCGCGGCCGTGCTGTTCACTCCGGCCGGCATCGCCGGCGCGGGCTGGGCGGTGCTGCTGAGCATGTCGCTGATCGCCGTCGTCTCGGTGATCGGCCTGCGGGCCGCACTGCGCACGCCCGTCCCCGTCGCCGCCGGTCCGTCCGTGCTCCTCGCCGACCGGGCCGCTCCCGCCCTCGCCCCGGTCGACGGGCCCGTCGGGGACGGCGCCCGGCCCGCCCGGCTGAACGCCACCGCCGGATACGGCACGAGCTGGGCGCGCCGGGCGGCGTACGACCGCGGAGTCTCCGACGAGGACACCGTCGCGCTGTTCATAGGACGTCCCGGCTACGAGCGGGAAGCGCTGGAGGCGGACACACTCGCCGTGATCGTCCGGTCCCGCCAGGGAGCCGCCGAGCCCGCCGGAAGCACCGGAAGCACCGGGAGCACCGGGAGCACCGGGAGCACCGGGAGCACCGGAAGCACCGGGAGCACCGGGGCGGCGCGCACGCCGGAGCCCGGCTACGAGGGCGAGGGCATCTGGTCCGAGCGCGGCCAGCGGTGGCTGCGTGCCGGGCTATGGAGCCTGCTCGCTGCCACCGCCGTCGTCTTCTGGACGGCGCTGCGGCACCTGCCGTGGCTCGGCGGCTGGATCGACGACGGTCTGGCCGCGCCGATGAGCGGGGCCGGGATGCTCGGCCGGCTGCCCGCCGCGGCGATCGTCGCCGGGCTCCTGCTGTTCGTGCTGTTCGTCGCCGCCGTGACCCTGAGCGTGCGGCGCGACCCCTGGCTTCCCGGGACCACCCTGGGGGTGATCGCGCTCGCCCTGTACTCCGTTCCCGTCGCCCTCGGCCGGGAACCGAGGGCACTGGGTGGGACGTTCTACCGGGAAACGGCCGCCTTCTTCGCCGAGACACTGGCCCTGCCCGGGCCCGAACCGCTGCTGCGCTGGGTGCCGCCCGTCTGCCAGTTGCTGTGCCTGATCCTCCTGTGGCTGCTGCTCGACCGGGTGGGCGACCGCTTCGGTGACCGGCTGGGCGGATGGCTGCCGTGGGCGGCGCGCTGGGGGATCGTCTATCTCACCGCCGTGGGGGGCTGGGCGGGGAGAGAAGCGCTCGCCCCCGTCGCACCGCCGCTGCTCCTTCTGCTGTTCCTGCTCGTCCTGCTCCTGTCCGTCCGCTGGGCCGAGCCACCGGCCGATGAACTGACCGATGCACTGACCGATGAACTGACCGATGAGCTGACCGGGGCACCGGCCGCACCGGCCGAGGCCGCGTACCGTCCGCGCCACCCGTCGTCCGGGAACGCCCACCCGCACCAGCCGCCGTCCGACAGTACCCGTCCGACCCGACCGCCCGTGCACACCCGTCCCACCGACCGGAACCGAGACCCGTCCAGCGACTGATCAAGCTCAGAGCCGAACGCCAGGGGGGAACCGTCGTGCGTCCGCCAACCACTCCACGGGGCAGATCAGAACCGGAGCCCGTACCGGGCCCGGGAACCGGCGGGGCCTCCGCGTCCCAGCCGGAGCCCGCCTCGGCAACCGCAACAGCGACCGCGACCGCCACCGTTACGGACGTCGCTGCTCCGGTACGCGGTGAGTCCGGTGAGTCCGGTGAGCCCGGTGAGTCCGTGAGCGACCTCTCCGACCTCCCTCCCGCCCGCCCCTGGTGGAACACCGTGTTCCATCCGGGTGTCGCCCTGCTCGTCGCCCTCGCGCTGTGGGTCTGGGCGGTGACCCACACCGACGTTTCCGACCTCGACGACTTCGGCCTGGTCACCGCAGTGCACCCCACGTTCTGGGCGGGGCTGGCCGTACTCACCGCCGGCTTCTGGCTCACCGTGCGCGGCCCGCGCCGCCACCCCGCCTGGGCACCGGCGTACGTGCTCGGTCTGCTGGTGATGGAGCGCGCCACCCAGGCCGTGCTCTACCCGACGCCGCTGTACGCGTGGGCGTGGAAGCACGACGCGATCATCGACCACCTGCTGACGGCCGGCCGGCTGCAGAGCGAGGACGTCCTCGGCGACCTGGCCGTATACGACCAGTGGCCCGGCTTCTTCGCAGCCCAGGCCACGCTGGTCGAACTGCTCGGCGTGGACTCCGCCGCGCAGTTCATGGCCTGGTGGCCGCTGGTCTCCAGCCTGATGCTGCTGCTTCCGCTGCTGCTGCTCTACCGCACGTTCACCGACGACCGGCGCCTGATCTGGACCGCGCTCTGGCTCTTCTACGTCGCGAACTGGGTGGGCCAGGACTACTTCTCCCCGCAGTCCGTGGCCTTCGCCCTGCACCTCGGCGTGCTCGCCGTCGTCCTGCGCCGCTACGGCCGTTCCGGCCGCACGGTGGCGCAGCAGCGTCAGGCGGTGTGGACGGTGCTGCTGACCGTGCTGGTCGTCGCCGTCGTCATCTCGCACCAGCTCACCCCGGGCATGCTGATCGTCTCGCTGGCCGCCCTGTTCCTCGTCCGCCACTACCGGGACAAGGTCCCGCTGATCACCACCGTGGTGATCTTCCTTGCCTGGTGTCTGACGGCCGCGCTGCCCTTCCTCTCCGCGACGATGCCCGAGATGATCCGCTCGATCGGCGACATCGGGCACAACGTCTCCACCGGTTACGGTGCCACCCCGACCGGCACGGGCGCGGTGACGACCTCCTGGGCGGCCCGGCTGCTGTCGGCGTCGGTGCTGCTGCTCGCCGTCGTGGGAGTGTTGCGCCAGCCGGTGCTGCGTCACCGCGCGATGCCGCTGCTGCTGCTCGCCGCCGCACCGCTGCCGATGCTCGGCGCGAGCAGCTACGGCAGCGAGATGATCTTCCGGGTCCTGATGTTCATGCTGCCCGGCGCCGCCTTCTTCGCCGCGGCGGCGCTGCTGCCGCAGGTGCGCACCCTGACGGCGATGGAGAACAGCCGACAGGCCGGCCCAGGCCACGACTCACGCCACGGTTCCGGCCCCGGCCCTATCCAGGGCCAGGTCCAGGGTCAGGGTCAGGGCCAGGTCCAGGGTCAGGGCCAGGGCCAGGGCCGGGGTCAGGGCCGGGGCCGGGGCGAGCGGCGCGAGCCCCGCCGCTACGTCTGGCTGCCGCTGCTCGCCCTCCTCGCCGGCACTCTCGCCTTCGTACCGAGCTACTCCGGCAAGGACCGCATCAGTTACTTCCCGCCCGCCGAAGTGGATCTGGTCCGGCAGGTGTTCGACCAGGCGCCGGACGGCTCCCTGATCGTCGCGCCCGACCGTAACTATCCGCTCGCCTTCGACCAGTACTGGAGAGTGGACCACTACTGGTTCCTCGACGACTCCCGCGAGCACGTCGACCGGATCGTGCGCGACCCGGCCGCCACCCTGGCCCGCGACATGTCCGCCGTGGAATCGTCCGGCCGCGCCTATCTCCTCTTCACCCGCGGTCAGTTCGCGGACGCCGAGATGAACGGGTTCCTCACCGAGGGGCAACTGGACCGCATCGAGGAGTCGATCGCGGCGTCACCCCTGTTCGAGCGGGTGGCCGCCAACGACGCCGGGACGGCGTACGCGCTGAAGGAGGCGGGCCGGTGACCCCGCAGGAGCTCGTCGTCCGGATGCTGCCCCCGTTCGGCGGCTGGCTCGCCCTGTCCGCCCTCGCGCTGCCCGGCGGCTCCCCGCTCAGGGGCGCCGCGATGATCGCCTTCCTGGCGGCGGGCCCGGGCGCCGCCCTGCTCAGAATCTGCGGACCCGCGCTGGCCACGGCCCCCGCCGCCGGCCCGGTCGAACTCCGTGACCCGACCTTCGAACACCACTCCGACCTGCTGGAACGGCTGATGCTGACCGTCTTCGTGAGCGTGGCCGTCGTGCTGCTCGCCGCGACGGTCTTCATCGCCACACATGCCTTCAGCGCGCAGCGCGTCCTGCTCACGCTCACGCTGCTGACCACGGTCGCCGCGTTCTGCCCGCGGCTGCGCGCCTCCCCGCCGAGGACCGGGAAGGGTTCTGCTCTGTGAGGTCGCCCCACCCTTCAGATGACGGCCGCCCGTCCGGTGACGGCCGCCGTCCACACCGCCACCGCCACCGGCGTCCGCGCCGCTTCCCCGTCCCCCGCAGGTCCGCCGGGCCCCACGCGTCCGCTGCCCGGCGATCCGCTGATCCCGCCCCCTCGGGCGGCCCCGCTCCCCGCCCCCGCTACCTCCGCCTGCTCGCGGTCGCCACGGCGCTGTGCGCCGTTCTGACCGCCTGCCTGGTCCTGCGAGACGCCTCCGGCCCGTGGGACGCCGGCTCCGACCGGGACCAGGCTTCCGGGTCCCGGCCCTCGGCCGTCGGCGGGGAGTGCGCCCCGACGGCGCTGCTGGAACCGCCCTGCGGCGCCTGGTTCGGCGCGTTCGTGCCGCACGACAAGAGCAATCTCTCCGAGAAGGTCCGCGACTACGAGGAGCGCGTCGGCCGCACCCTCGACATCGTGTACACGTACCACGACATGTCCCTCGTCGAAGGCGACCGGCTGGAGGGCCAGTTGCTCACGGCGCAGGAGCAGCGGGTCGCCGCGGACGACCACCTGCTGCTGCTGTCCTGGGAGAGCAAGTGGTGGGGTGGCACGGACGCCCAGCAGCCCACCTGGAAGCAGATAGCCGACGGCGACCTCGACGCGTCCGTCATCGACGTCCAGGCCCGGCGCGTCAAGGAGTTCGGCAGGAAGGTGTTCCTCTCCTTCGACCTGGAGATGGACACCCGCACCCCGGCCAACGGCACCCCGGAGGACTACGTCCGGGCCTACCGGCACATCCACGACCGGTTCCGGACCCTGGGCGTGACCAACGTGGTGTGGACCTGGATCACCACCGGCTACCTGGAACACGCCGACGTGATCAAACGGATGTACCCCGGCGACGACTACGTCGACTGGGTCGCCTACAACCAGTACAACTACTTCCGCTGTCACCAGGCGGGCTGGCTGACCTTCGCCCAGACCCAGCAGGCCACGCACGACTGGATCCGCGAGAACATCTCCGACGACAAGCCGCTGATGCTGTCCGAGTTCGGCACCGCGAACGACCCGTCCCGCCCGGGCCGCCAGGCGGAGTGGTACGCGCAGGTGCCGTCGGTCCTCAAGGGGCTGACGGGGGTCAAGGCGGCGCTCCAGTGGAACTACCGCGACCCCGGTCCGCACTGCGATCTGGCGCTGGCCGACGACCAGGCGTGGGACAGCCTGCGCAAGGCGGTCTCCGACCCCTATCTCAACCAGCCCTTGGGGTAGGGAGGCGACGCGGAACCGGAGACCGCCTGCCGAACGGACCGGGACTCAGCCCGCGAACACGGGCCCACGCGCCACGGCGCGGGCCCGCCGGTACCACCGCCACGCGACCGTCTTCGCGCCGTCCCGGTAGGGCGCGACCCGCGCCCCCTCGCCCGCCAGCCAGGCCTCCACGTCGGCCACGGTGTGGCCGCGGCGCACGATGAGCCGGGCGATGCGGTACCGCTCGTCCCGGTCGGAGCTGAGCGCGTGCCGAACGGCGGTGGCGGTCTCGTAGCCGGCGGCGGCCGCGGTACGGCGCACCCGCCCGCTGTTGTAGCCGTGCGGGTAGGCGAGATGGCGGACGCCGTGCCCGAGCGCGTCCTCCAGGACGGCCCGCGAGTCGCGTAGTTCACGCACGAGGTCCCGGGGCGGCAGGGTGTCGAGCTGGGCGTGCGTGACGGTGTGGCTGCCGACCTCCATGCCGCATCGCTCGAGGTCCGCCGCCTGCTCCAGGCGCATCATCGGGGCGGGCGGCAGGAGACTGCGGCCGCCCTGGGAGATGGCGCCGGTGGTCAGGTAGGCGGTGGCGGACAGGCCCCGCCCGGCCAGCGTCTCGGCGGTCGGCCCCGGCAGGTCGGCGAAGCCGTCGTCGAAGGTCAGCAGCACCGGCCGGGCGGGCAGCGGCGCCCGCCCGGCGAGATGGTCGGCGAGCGCGCTGACCGTGACGGGTGTACGGCCGCTGTCCACGACGGCGTCGAGATGCGCCGCGAACTGCCGCGGAGTGACGGTGAACTCCGCGATCCAGTCCGGCGGGTCCTCCATCACGGCGTGGTAGAGGAACACGGGGATGCTCCCCCCGGAGACCGGGAAGCCCGCGCCGGCTCCCGAGCCGTTCGCGCCGGCTCCCGAGCCGTTCGCGCCGGCTCCCGAGCCGTTCGCGCCGGCTCCCGAGCCGTTCGCCCCGGCTCCCGAGCCACTCTCCCCGGTCCCCGAGCCGTTCGCCCCGGCTCCCGAGCCGTTCGCCCCGGCTCCCGAGCCACTCTCCCCGGTCCCCGAGCCACTAGCCCCGGCTCCCAAGCCGTTCGCCCGGGCCCCCGAGCCATTCGCCCAGGCTCCCGAGCCATTCGCCCAGGCCCCCGAGCCGTTCGCCCCGGCCCCGTTACGGCCTATGCCACTTCTGCCGCCGCCCTCGGCCCCCGTCATCGTGACTCCCGGGAGGCGAGAGCCGCCCGCAGAGCCCGCCGGGCCCGCAGGTAGCCGACGGGCCCGTAGAGCATCCCCCGGCGCTGCAACCGGGACAGCCGGCCCGGCCAGGGATGGCTGCGGTCGTCATGGGCGCCGGGTGTACGGGTGCCGTCGGTGTCCGCCTCACGGGTCACGGTCAGGGCGCGGGCGTGGGCGAGGCCGCGGGGCAGCCGGGCCAGGAACGCGGGGAGGAGACCGGGGCGGTTGACGAGGACGGCGGTGAGGTAGGCGGTGAGGCCGGCGCCGTAGCCGTAGGCCTGGGTCTCCAGGTCCCGCCAGGTCTCCCGGTGGTGGTGCCAGACCAGGGCCTGCGGGGCGTAGTGCAGACGGTGGCCCTGGGCGAGGACGCGGACGAACCCGTAGAGGTCGTCGCCCCCGCGCGCGGGCGTGCCGGCGCCGGTGGCCGGGTCGAAGCCGCCGACCGCACGCAGTACGGAGCGGCGGAACGCCATGTTGGCGCCGGAGCCGAACCGGCCCGCCGTGAACGGGAACAGCGACTCGTCGGCGGGCGGGTCGGCCGGGTCGTACGTACGGGCCGTGAAGCCCTTGGCGAAGCCGCCGTGGCTCTCCAGCAGCACCTGGGCGGGGGTGCGCAGCCGGGCCGGCAGGATCAGGCCGGTGACGCAGCCGAGTTCGGGGCCGGCGGTGAAGGGCGCGGTGAGTTCGGTCAGCCAGCGCGGGTCGGCGACCACGTCGTCGTCGGTGAAGGCGATCACCTCGCCGCGCGCGGCCTCGACGCCCCGGTTGTGCGCGACGGCCAGACCGGGCACCGGCTCGGTGACGTACCGCACGCGTTCGGCGTACTTGCGTTCGATCAAGTCCCGGGTCGTGCCGGTCACGGGTGCGTTGTCCACGACGACGATCTCGAAGTCGGGGTGGTCCTGGGCGAGCATCGAGTCGAGCGCGTGGGCGAGCTGCCCGGCACGTTCGCGGGTGGCGATCACGACACTGGTGTACGGCACGGAAGGCGCCGCTCCCGCGCTCGCGGACCGCTCGGCCTCCGCGGCGCCGTTCCCGTTCCCCACCCGCTCCGGGGCGATCCGCTCCCGGGCCAGGCCGGCGAGGACCGTCTTCGGGTCGGCGCCCTCGGGGACCCGTCCCAGGAGCGTGCCGACCGGCCGGCCGTCCCTCCTGACCAGCAGGAACACCTCGCCGTGGGTGACGGGAGGGCTACCGGGACCGGGCCTGAGGGTGGCTCCGGGGCCCTCCAGATCCAGCTCGGCGATCTGTACCGGCCCGATGTCGAGGAACCGCCGGATCTCCTGCTCCACGTGTGCGCGGGACATGAACCCCCCTGCTCTCATGAGCCTTCCCCTGTCATGAAGTCCCCTGCCCTCACGGGCACCTCTCGCGATGGGCCCGCGCCGAACCGGCGTCCGCCCCGCGCCGAACCGGCGTCCGCCCCGCGCCGAACCGGTGTCAGCCCCGCGCCGAACCGGTGTCAGCCCCGCGCCGAACCGGCGTCCGCCCCGCCCGTCACGATCGCCGCAACCGGCGCAACCGCCCCGCGCCCTTCAGCGCCCGCGCCGCCGTCGCCGCCAGCCTCGGCCGGGCCCGTACGAAGTGGTGCGCGCGGCGGGAGGGCTCACGGCTGAGCCAGTGGAACGCGGCGCCCACTCCCGGACGCGTCCACGCCCCCTCGTACACGGGCAGCTCGCCCGTCTTCAGCGAGTCCTTGTACTCGGCCGCGCCCCGCCCCAGATCGAGCAGGCCGATGCCCTCCGCGGCCGACGCCTCGGCCATCCGCAGATGCAGCACCAGCCCCGGCGAGAACTTCGCGAACTCCGGGTCGTAGGCCGGGAACCAGCAGGCCAGGACGGTCGCCGAACGCAGTCCGAAGTGCGCGGCGACGGGCCGCTCACCGGCGTAGAGCACGGACAGCGTGCCGGAGCACTCCGGGGCGCGCGTCTCGGCGAGGGCGTCCACGAGCCGGGTGATCCACTCCTGCGCGAACCGGTCCCGGCGGCCGGTCCTGCGGTACTGCGCCGACTTCCACGCCATGAGCGTGCGCAGTGCGGCCGGGTCGCGCTCGTCGAACACGAACCGCAGCGGCCCGGTCTGGCGGCCCAGCCTGCGTTCCTTCGCGAGCGTCGTCTTCAGGAACTTCGGCGACTGCGCGCGCAGCACGGACTCGTAGGTCTCGTACCCCTTCTCCACGTCGATGACGTAGGAGGCGTACTCGGCGGCCACCTGCGGCAGGAACAGCCCCTGTTCGGCCTCCAGGTTGTCGAAGGCGAAGCTCGACAGGGAACACGCCCGCATCAGTTCGTCCGCGTTCAGCCCGAGGCCCGGGCTCAGTACGGCTCCCTGGGCGTCCGACACGCCGTACGCGAGGGCCTGGCCGCGGCCGAGCCGGCCCCGCTCGTGGGGCAGGAAACCGACCGGCTCGCGCCCCTCGTACACCACCGCCACCCGCGCGCGGGGCCGCACCCGGCCCACGGCGTCGGTGAACTCCGGCTCCATGAACGGATTGCGCGGGACCGTGGACGCGGCGCGCAGCGCGCGCCACCGCTCCCGATCCCCCTCGCCGAGCTCCTCCGGCCCGAGCACACGAACACGTCCACTGCTCAACCTGACCCCCCGATCAAGTCCCCCCTGGACTCTTGGACGGTACCGCTCCAGGCAGTTCGGGCGGTAGGTAGCGGAGCATGTTGTTGCCAATCGGTGCAGAGGCCTTTAACCGCCCTGTACCCGGCGTTGCGTGTGAAAGCCGTTTCCGGCCTCCTTGCCCCGTCCTCCCGCGGATCGGCCTCAGGGGAAGGTGAGTTGGGGACGGCCGGGATCCGTATTCTCTGATCATGGCCGCACCCTTCGCAGATGCCGCGCGCTGCGCCGCGTACTCCCTCATCGCCACCGACCTGGACGGAACGCTGCTCCGCGGCGACGACACCTTCTCCGACCGGTCCCTCGACGCGCTCGCGCGGGTGGCGGCCGCCGGCGCCCGCCACCTGGTGGTGACGGGCCGCCCGGCACCCCGGGTCCGGCCGCTGCTGGCGAACCTGCACAGCCGGGGACTCGCGGTGTGCGGCCAGGGTGCACAGTTGTACGACGCCGGCGCGGACCGCCTGCTGTGGTCGGTCACCTTGGACCGGGACCTGGCGGAGACCGCGCTCGGGAAGATCGAGGCCGAGGTCGGCGAGGTGTACGCGGCCGTCGACCAGGACGGTGTCGACGGGCTGACGCTCATCGAGCCGGGCTACCGGATGCCCCACCCGACCCTGCCGGCCCTGCGCGTCGGGTCGCGCGACGACCTGTGGTGCGAGCCGGTCAGCAAGGTGCTGTTGCGCCACCCCACCCTGTCCGACGACGAGTTGGCGGCGACGGCCCGCTCGGTGGTCGGTTCGCTCGCGACCGTCACCATGTCCGGGCCGGGCACGGTGGAGCTCCAGCCGTGCGGCATCACCAAGGCGACGGGGCTGGCGCTGGCCGCCGAACACCTCGGGCTGAGGCCCGAGGACACACTGGCCTTCGGTGACATGCCCAACGACATCCCGATGTTCGACTGGGCGGCGCGCGGTGTCGCGATGGCCAACGCCCACCCCGAGCTGAAGGCGGTGGCCGACGAGGTGACGACGTCGAACGAGGACGACGGCGTGGCCGTCGTCCTCGAAAGACTCTTCCCCTAGGGCGAGTCCCGCGGGGTGTGTCCCGCAGGGTGTGTCCTGAGCCTGGGTGCAGGTCAGTACGCGCCGAACACGTTGTCGATGGAGCCGTAGCGCGCGGCCGCGTAGTTGCAGGCCGCGGTGATGTTGGCGACCGGGTCGTACGGGTCGTACGAGGTGCCGGGCACGTGGTACGCGGCGAAGGTCGGGTCGATGACCTGGAGCAGCCCCTTGGAGGGGGTGCCCTTGGCCGCGTTGGAGTCCCAGAGGTTGATGGCCTTCGGGTTGCCCGACGACTCGCGGAGGATGTTGCGGTGGATGCCGTTGTACGTGCCCGGGATGCCGCGCTCGGCCATGATCGCGAGCGACTCGCGGATCCAGCCGTCGAGGTTGTCGGGGTACCCGGCGACCGTGGTGACCGACGTCGTGGTGACCGACGTCGGGGCGGCGGCGGAGGCGCTGGTGGCGGCCATGAACGGAAGGGAGAGCACGGCGGCGCCGGTGCAGACGGCGGCGACGGTGCGGGCGAGACGGGTGCGGCGGGGCTGGGCGGCAGCAGACATGGCGGAATTCCTCTCCGGCGCCTGCGGGGTGAGCTGTCGGGTTCGGGCGGGGAGGTGCCCGGCCGGCCGCCGTACGGGTACGGCGGCACGACTTCACCCCTAGCCGGGGCCGTTACGTGCGTGACGTACGGCCCGGCGTCTACCTGGGTCCCCCGCTCCTGCCGTGCGTGAGTGTTCGTCGATGGGTGGTGAAGGGCGGCGGCAGGATTCGGCGTCCGCCCGACTTGTGGCGGGAACGTATGCGAGAGCACATGTCCGGAACAAGTGGCGGAGTCACACCACACCCCTATTGACCATGATCCGCTCGGTATGGGGTGCTTGATCCTTTGCTGTCGTGAAACGTCAACTGGCTTGGCGCAAAGCGGAATCACAGGGTTCGGTGTGGGGGGTGGGGTGGGGGTGGGGAGTGAGCCAACTCACCCGTCATCGCAATAGGTGCCAAACGGACAATGAGCCCCAAGTCCTTTGTAAAAGGGCGTGTTGTGGAGGGGTGGGGGCTGTCCGGCTCCGAACCGGTCGCGGCAGGAGCGGTACCTCGGGAGGCGGTCGGTGAGCCGGCGACGGGGGCAGCGGACTGGGTGTGTCGTGCGGCGCGGCCAGGGCGGCGCGGCCAGGGCGGCGCGGCCAGGGCGGCGCGGTCGGGGTGACGCGGTCGGTACGGCCAGGCCGGCGGCGGCCGCGATCGCCGGGCTGGTGAAGGGCGCCGCGAAGCAGGCGACCGGGACAGACGGCGACCCTGCCGGTCGTCGGCGTCGACGGTGGGGTGGGCCTTCGTGCGCCTTCGTCCGGTCGGGTGAAGGCCCCCGGTCAAGCGAGGGCTCCCGGCCGGGGAGGCGGCGGCCGGGGACGGCGTCGTCGCGCGGAGGGAAGGCCGGTCGGCGGATTCGACGCCTACCCCTGCGCGCTGGACATGAATCACTGCTTCCCGGTCAGTCGATGAATGTCCGTTCGTATCGGCTGATCGGAAACATACCGGTCGTGATCGGAAGCCGCCCGGGCTCATCCGGGCTCCTCTCGTCGTCTCCCGGTCGAGCGACGTGCGGGGCCGGGTGACGTGGGGGCTTATCAGTGATCGAAACGTGACCGGATACGCTGACTCGAGTGATGGCAGCGACCTATCGACAAACCGTGTAACCGCCAGTAGACACCAGCAGACAGGAGACCCCTCGTGACCGTCGTCGGGCCGTTCGGGCTGAGCGTGCGGGACCAGGCTCTGGAAGCCGATGTCCAGGCCGGATTGACGGCTGTCGAGGAAGGCTTGCTCGAGGCCACCAAGAGCGAGGTTCCCTTCATCACGGAAGCCGCCCAGCACCTGGTGCGGGCGGGCGGAAAGCGGTTCCGGCCCCTGCTCGTGATGCTCGCGGCGCAGTTCGGCGACCCGTACGCACCGGGGATCGTGCCGTCGGCCGTGGTGGTGGAGCTCACCCACCTGGCCACGCTGTACCACGACGACGTGATGGACGAGGCGACCGTACGGCGCGGGGTGCCGAGCGCGAACACACGCTGGGGGAACTCGGTCGCCGTCCTCACCGGGGACTTCCTCTTCGCCCGGGCCTCGCACATCCTCGCCGACCTCGGGCCCGAGGCGGTCCGGGTGCAGGCGGAGGCGTTCGAGCGGCTGGTCACGGGGCAGATCCTGGAGACGGCGGGGCCGACGGACGGGCGGGACCCGGTCGAGCACTACCTCGACGTGCTGGGCGGCAAGACCGGCTCGCTGGTGGCCGTCTCGTGCCGGTTCGGCGCGATGATGTCGGGCGCCGACGAGACGGTCGTGGACGTGCTGACGCAGTACGGCGAGCGGCTGGGAGTCGCCTTCCAGCTCGCGGACGACGTCCTGGACATCGCGTCGGACTCCCACGAGTCGGGCAAGACGCCGGGCACGGACCTGCGGGAAGGGATTCCGACGCTGCCCGTGCTGCGGCTGCGGGAGCGGGCGGAGCGCCTGGCGCTGCCCGAGGACGTGGCGCTCTGCGAGCTGCTGGACTCCGACCTGAGCGACGACGCACGGCACGCGGAGGCGCTGGCCGCCCTGCGCGCCCACTCCGCGCTGGAGCAGGCCCGCGCGGACACCGTGCGGTACGCGAAGGAGGCACGGGCCGTGCTGGCGCCGCTGCGGGAGTGCGGGGCCAAGAAGGCGCTGATGGAGCTGTGCGACGCGGTGGTGCACCGGGCCGGGTGAGGTGCCCTCGCCCCAACCCGTCCCGCCTCGCCCCGCCCCATCCCGTCCCATGCTGTTTCGTCGCGCCCACCCACCCCTACGGGTCATCGTCGGCCACCCGCCCCCGTGTCATACCGCAGGCGTAGACGGAGTTGAGTCCTCGGGTTGACGTATGTGGTGGGCCGATTTGGTCAGATGGAGACCACGGAGAACCCCAATCCTCACCGATTCGGGTGAGAATGGCGGCTTGGGGTGGGGTCGTTCGCGACATGACCAGCCGCCGCCGACGACGGAGGTAAGGCACACATGGCACCGTACGCATCCGACGACAGCACACGCGCCGGGGAGACCGACGACGACCCGCGCGTCGGACGGCGCAAGGCCGTTCGGTACGTCGTTCCGGTCACCGTGGCGGGTGTCGCGGCGGCGACGATCGGGCTCGTCCCGGCGTTGGCCGACTCGGGCGACCCCGACCTGCCGAAGATCAGCGCGCAGCAGCTCATAGAGAAGATCGCCGCGTCCGACGTGCAGCAGCTCTCCGGCACCGTGAAGATCAGCACCGATCTGGGCCTGCCCGACCTGGGCGGCCTGGAGACCGGGCTGCTCTCCGGGGCCACCGGGGAGAGCGGCGGCTCGTCCGCCGACCCCTCGGCCAAGCTCACCGAACTCGCCTCCGGTACGCACACCCTGCGCGTCGCCGCCGACGGCCCGGACCGGCAGAAGCTCTCCCTCCTGGAGAACGCCGCCGAGTACAGCGTCATCCACAACGGCACGGACGTGTGGGCGTACGACAGCGCCTCCGACGAGGTCTACCACTCGACCGTCGAGAAGAACGCGAAGGACGACGGCACGCCCGTGCCCGCCACGCCCGGGGAGCTCACCGAGGAAGCCCTGAAGGCGGTGGACGACACCACCTCGGTGACCGTCGACGGGACCGTCCAGGTCGCCGGCCGCGACGCCTACAAGCTGGTCGTCAAGCCGAAGCAGTCCGGCTCGACCGTCGGCGCGATCAGCGTGGCCGTGGACGCCGAGACCGGGCTGCCGCTGAAGTTCACGCTCACCCCGAGCGGGGGCGGCGCGGCCGTCGTCGACGCCGGCTTCACCCAGGTCAGCTTCGCCCGGCCGGCCGCCTCCACCTTCGAGTTCACCCCGCCCGAGGGCGCGAAGGTGACCGAGGGGGAGGCCGCCGACCCGGCCGAGGCGCCCGAGGACTCCGGCGTCCCCTCCGAGGAGGAACTGGGCGAGGACCTGGCCGGCCTCGATGTCCTCGGCGACGGCTGGACGTCCGTGGCCACCTTCGACACCGGCGGCACGGGTGCCGCCTCCGCCGGGGACCTGCCCGACGCGGGCGCTCTCAGCGGCTTCCTGGGCTCCTTCGGCGACAAGGTCACCGGCAAGTTCGGCTCCGGGACCGTCTTCTCCACCCGTCTGATCAACGCCCTGGTCACGGACGACGGCGAGGTCTACGTCGGTGCCGTCACCAAGGACGCCCTGGTCAAGGCGGCCGATTCGGCACGGTGAGCGGCCGACTCGGGCCGGTGAGCGGCCGACGCGGCCGGTCACCGGCCTGACGGCCACCAGTGGACAGCGGATCGGGGGAGCCGATGGACGGCGACGCGGCGGAGGCGCCCGGAACGGTGCCCGGGACGGCGCCAGGAGTGGACCCCGGGACGGTGCCAGGAATGGACCCCGGGACGGTGCCAGGAATGGACCCCGGGACGGTGCCAGGAGTGGACCCCGGGACGGTGCGCGGGGCGGAGCCTGGAACGGTGCCCGGAACGGTGCCGGGAGTGGCGCCCGGCGCGGCGCCCGGCGCGGCGCAGGGCGCGGTGCCGGGCGCGGGCGACCCCGTCATCCACACCCGCGCCCTCACCAAGCGCTACCGCGGCGGGCAACTCGCCGTCGACGGCCTCGACCTGGCCGTCCCGGCGGGCAGCGTCTTCGGCTTCCTCGGCCCGAACGGCTCCGGCAAGACCACCACGATCCGCATGCTGATGGGCCTCGTCGAACCGACCTCCGGCACGGCCCGGGTGCTCGGGCGGCCCATGCCACGGGCCGCCCGCACCGTCCTTCCGCACGTCGGCGCCCTCATCGAGGGCCCGGCCCTCTACGGCTTCCTCTCCGGCCGCGACAACCTCCTGCGCTACGACGCCGCCGACCCGACCGCCGATCCGCGCACCCGACGCCCGCGCGTGGCGGCGGCACTGGACCGGGTGGGGCTGACGGCCGCCGCCGGCAAGAAGGCGAAGGCGTACTCGCTCGGCATGAAACAGCGGCTGGGCCTCGCCGCGGCGCTGCTCCAGCCCCGCCGCCTGCTCGTCCTCGACGAGCCGACCAACGGCCTCGACCCGCAGGGCATGCGCGAGATCCGCGTCCTCGTCCGCGAGCTGGCCGCCGACGGCACCACCGTCTTCCTCTCCTCCCACCTCCTCGACGAGATCGAGCAGGTCTGCACACACGCGGCCGTGATGGCGCGCGGACGCCTCCTCGTCCAGGGCCCGGTGGCCGACCTGGCGGCCCGGGCGCGCGGCCGGCTCGTCGTGACCACCCCGGATCCGGCGGACGCGGCCCGCGTGCTGAAGGAACAGGGGGCGGGTGACGTCGTCGTCACCGAGGACCGGGTGACGGGCGAGCCCGGCGGCCTGGAACTCTCCGACCTGAACGCCGCGTTGGTGACGGCAGGCGTCCGGGTGCGCGGCTTCGGCGTGGAGCGGGCCTCGCTGGAGGAGGCGTTCGTGGCACTCACGGGGGAGGGTTTCGATGTCGCGGGCTGAAACGGCCGCGGCGGTGCGGGCCGAAGGCGTCCGAGGGGCACGCCCGTTGTGGGCCCTCGGCCTCTTCCGCAGCGAGCTGACCGTCACCCTCCGCCGCTGGCGCCCCCTCGCCCTGCTGGCCGTACTGGCGGCCGTGCCGGTCCTGGTCGGGATCGCCGTGAAGATCGAGACGGGGGACGGCGCCACGGCCGGGCGGCGGGGCGGCGGCGGTGAGACGCCGGCCTTCATGGCGCAGATCACCAACAACGGCCTGTTCCTGGTGTTCACCGCGCTGGCCGCCACGCTCCCGTTCTTCCTGCCGATGGCCGTGGGGGTCGTCGCCGGCGACGCGCTCGCCGGTGAGGCGAACGCCGGCACCCTGCGCTACCTCCTGGTCGCCCCCGCCGGCCGCACCCGCCTCCTGCTCGCCAAGTACGCGACGGCGGCGGCCTTCTGCCTGCTGGCCACCTTCGTCGTCACGGTGTCGGCGCTCGCGGTCGGCGCGCTGCTGTTCCCGCTCGGCGACCTCACGACGATCTCCGGCACCCGCATCTCCCTCGCCGACGGCCTGACGCGGGCCCTGCTGATCGCGCTGGTCGTCGCCGTCTCCCTGCTCGGCGTGGCCGCGCTCGGCCTGTTCGTCTCCACGCTCACCGACAGCGGCATCGCGGCGATGGCGACGACCGTGGGGCTGCTGATCACCGTTCAGATCCTCGACCAGATTCCCCAACTGCACGCGGTCCAGCCGTACCTGTTCTCCCACTACTGGCTGTCCTTCGCCGACCTGATGCGCGACCCCGTCTACTGGGAGGAACTGCGCAGGAACCTCGGACTGCAGGGCCTGTACGTGGCCGTCTTCGGCTCGGCGGCGTGGGCGCGGTTCACGACGAGGGACGTCACCGCGTAGTCGGGACCGTCCCCGGCTCGGTTTCTGCCTCGGTCTCCGTACCGGTCTCGGTCTCCGTACCGGTCCCGGTCTCCGTACCGGTCCCGGTCTCGTAGGGGAAGCGCGCCAGGGGCGCCTCCCGGGCGAAGAACGTCTTGGCGCGCGCGAGCGCCTTCGTGTCGTTCAGGACGTCACCGGGCTTGCTGCCGTTGCCGAGCAGCACTCCGCCGAACCGCATCCCCATGTACGCGGCCGAGTTGTGCAGCGCGCCGACCAGCGGGTCGGCGACCACCTGCTCCTCGTGGGCCAGCGCGGTGACCCCCCACAGGGTGCGGCCGGCGAGCGTCGCCTTGAAGTCCAGGCCGGGGGTGCGCAGCCAGCCTGACCAGTAGTCCAGGTAGCGCTTGGTGTGGCCGGAGAGTGTGTACCAGTACAGGGGCGAGGCGATCACGATGTCCGTCGCCGCGAGCGTGGCGTCGAGCAGCAGGCCAGCGTTGCCCTCGGTGGGGCGGACGTGGTCCTCGTCGTGACGCAGGTCCTCGAAGTCGGGCAGCGGGTGCTCGGCGAGTGCGAGCCACCGCTGTCCGACGTCGGCGGGCAGTTGTTCGGCAGCCCGGCGGGCCAGCAGTTCGGTGTTGCCGGCGCTACGGGCACTGCCCAGCAGGAACAGGAAACGGCGGGTGCTCACGGTCTTCCCCCAGGTGCTAGGCGTGCAGCAATAAAACGCCTGTGCATTATATGCGCATGCAATCATACTGCCAGGGCTGATCGGGCGACGCCCCTTCGCCGAGGCCGCCGCCGGGCACCAGGACCCCGGTCGCCGCCTCCGCGCGCGCCGCCAGGGAGAGCAGCAGCACCTCCCGTCCGTGCGGCGCCACGGCCTGGAGTCCCGCCGGGCAGCCGTCCGGTCCGATCCCCGCCGGGAGGCTGAGCGCCGGATGCCCACTGAGGTTGAACGCCCAGGTGAGAGCCGTCGAGTAGCGCGCTCCCGGGCCTTCGTGGCCGTGCGGCGGATGGGGGGTCGTGGGGGTCAGCAGCAGGTCGGCCCGGGCGAAGAACGCGTCCAGCCGGGAGTCGTTGACCCTCCGAACGGCCTCGGCGGAACCGCCGTCACCTCCGCTGCCGGCACCCGCACCCGCACCGCCGCCTGCGCCTGCGCCTGCGCCTGCGCCTGTCGCACGGAGCGCCAGCCACGCCGGGCCGGGGTCCTCCAGCCGCAGCGGCACCTCGGCGCGCAGCAGCCGTACGGCACCGGCGTCCGCGAGGCGAACGGCGGCGGCGCGGGCCAGCGCCACGGGCTCCGGGTCCGGACCGGCGAAGCCGAGGTCGGGGGAGAAGACCGCGGTGGGCGGATCGGCGACGGTCGGACGGGCATCGGTCGGACGGGCGACGGGCGGATCGGCGACGGTCGGACGGGCATCGGCCGGACGGGCGACGGTCGGACGGGCGTCGGTCGGCTCGGCGTCGGTCGGCTCGGGGGTGGACGGATCGGTGACGGGCGCATCGGTGACGGGCGGATCGGACCGGGATGCGTCGAGCGCACCGGACGCTCCCGCCGCCCCGGCCATCACCCGCCAGTAGGCCTCCGCGTCCGCCGCGTACCGCGCGAGCACGCCGGGCGCCGCCAGCCCCGTACGGTCGGCCGACGGGAGGCTGCCCCCGGTGACCTTCAGGCCGAGGATCCCGCACCACGCCGCCGGTATCCGCACCGATCCCGCCCCGTCACTGCCGGTCGCCAGCGGCACCAGGCCGGCCGCGACCGCCGCCGCGGAACCGGCCGAGGAGCCACCCGGCGTGCGGTCGGCACGCCAGGGGTTGACGGTACGGCCGTGCGCTCCGAGCCCCCAGGTCTGCCATGCGGTTCCCGGCCCGGGCACGGCCGTCGCGCCCACCGGCACGCATCCGGCGTCGGTCAACGGCCCCGCCGCCCGCAGCCCGTAACGGCCCTTGACGCCGATCGGCACCCCGGCCAGCGGCAGCCGCTCACCCGCGGCGACCCGCGCGTCGACCTCGGCCGCCGCCGCCATCGCCGCCTCCTCCCACACCTCGACGAAGGCGCACACCGCACGGTCGGCCCGCCGGATCCGCTCCAACGCCCCGGCGACGGCGTCGACGGCCCGCAGCCGCCCCGCCCGCACGGCGTCGGCGATCCCGACGGCGGGAGGCAGCGGAGGGAACGCCGGAGGGAACGCCGGAGGGAACGGCGGCGGGGTCGGCGGCGGACCGGGCGGGGTCAACGGGCCCGCCGGATGGTCGTGCCGGTGAGGCGGCACAGCGGCTCGCTCTCGCGGGGCGGTTCCCCGGACAGGTCGCCGAGGCGCCAGGACGGAACCCAGGGCACGCGGTACACGTCGATGGCCGACTCGATCGGCCGGATCCGCTGGGCGAGCGGCCGGGGCAGGCGGCCCGGGGCGTCCGCGACCAGGACAACCGCCTCCAGGTCGAGCCCGGCCGGCGCCTCCGCGCGCCGGAAGACCTCCAAGGCCCGCAGGGCGGACTCGATGCCGGTCGCGTGCGTCCGGGCGACCAGCAGGACGGAGGAGGGCGCGTCGGGGCCCGGCCAGTCGCGTCCGCAGTCGTGACCGCCGTAGACGGCGGCGAGCGTCGAGGTTCCGGCCCCGCCGTGGGCGGCGAGCCACGAGAAGCGCCGGGGAGTGGCGGTCGGGGCGGCCACGGACTCGTACGGCCCCGGCGCCGGCCCCGGCGCGGCCACCGGTCCGCGGATCCAGATCTCCGGTCCGCGCTGCCCGTCCGTCGTCCGCATGTCCGTGCTCCTCCTCGTACTGACTGTGCGGGCCGCTCCTTGGAACGAGCCTGTGACGTCGTGGTGACGTCAGGAAAGGGAGCGGGCGGAGAAACTCAACAGTACGTGTACGTGTGCGTGCACGGATCATGAGCACCAGGTACGTGCACGGGATACGTGTCCGAGTGAGGGAAACCGATGTCGCGACTCAGCCGCGAGAAGAAGCGGGAACAGCAGCACGCCGGGCGGCAGGCCGCCGTGGTGGCGCCACTCGACGTACACGTGTCCGGGGGCGGGCCGGCGACGATCGGCGGTGTCCCGGTCGTCCCGGCCGACGGCCAGGAGATCCAGCACGCCGTCCTGGGCCACCTGCACCGCATCGCCCTGGCCACCGGCCATCCGGTCGCCGCCACGGTGCACGACGAGCGCATCGGCTACGTCGTTCCCCTGCGCGTCGAACCGGACGGATCCAGCCATTTCGCGGGCGAGCCGCTGCGGGTGGCGCCGCCGCCGCAGGAGCCGCCCGCGCCGTCCCGCCACGACAAGCCCACGCACGCCCTGCGATCCGTGCCCGAACCGGTGAACGAGACGGCCCCCACCTTTCCGCTGCGCACCGTCCCGGAGCCCCGAACCCGACCCCAGATCCCCCCGCAGTCACAGCCACACCCGCAGTCACTGCCGCACCCGCACCCGCACCCGCACCCGCAGCCGGAGCCGCAATCGCAGTCACAGCCGCGGTCGCTCCCCCAGGCGCAGCCGCACGACGACGTCCCGGCGGCCCCCGGCACGGTCGTCGCCCCGACGGGCGTCTTCGGTCCGCCGCCCGCGATGAACACCCCTCCGCCCGCGGATACGGGTGGCAGCGCTCCCGGCGCCGGACCGGAGCCCGACGCCGGCCCGGTCTTCGGCCACACCCTCGGCTCCCGCCCCGACTCGGACCCCGACCCCAAGCCGACTCCCGCGCGCGGCTTCGACGCCGTCGCGGAGGCCGTGCTCGGCGACGACCCCCGCTCGCTCCCGGGTGACGGTGGCGCGCCCGCACTCCTCGCGGAGCCGATGGCGCAGATCAACGCGGCTGTGCGGGCGGGCCGGACGCAGGTGGCGGCGGCGCTCGCGGAGCGGACCGTCGCACAGGCCTCGGAAACGCTGGGGCCGGAGCACCCCGAAGTGCTCCGGCTGCGGGAACTCGGTGCGTACATCGCCTACCTGTCGGCGGACCCGCTCCGGTCCTTCCACGTCTCCCTCGACCTGGCCCGGATCCACCACCGCACCCGCCACACGGAGGCCGCGTACGGCAACGTCCTGAGTGCGGCGACGGCCTGGCGCGCCGTGCGCGACCCCCTGCAGGGGCTCAACCTGGGGACCGAGCTCCTGGCGCTGTGGACGGAGTTGACCACCGGGGAAGGGCCGGCCGCCGAGGACATGGAGGAGCTGGAGTCGGCACGCGCCCGCATGACGCGGCTGGCCGAGCGGGCCCGAAACTCCGGCTCCCTCCCGCGCGGTTGATCAGGTGGCCGGTGGCCGGTGGCCGGTGGCCGGTAGCCGGTAGCCGGTAGCCGGTGGACGGTGGCCGGTGGCCGGTGGCCGGTGGCGGGGCCCTCAGGTTCACGACCGGGCTCAGTGCACGCAGAACTCGTTCCCCTCAGGGTCCGCCATCACCACCCACTCCCCGGACGGATCCCTCACTTCCCGCAGCACACTCGCCCCCAGCGCCGTCAGCCGTTCGACCTCGGCCGCGCGCCGCCCGTCGCCGGGATGCAGATCGAGATGGAGCCGGTTCTTGCCCGTCTTGGCCTCCGGTACCCGCTGGAACAGCAGCCGCCGCCCGAGCCCCGTCCCACGGTCCGGGTCGAACGGGTCTTCGGGATGCCGTACGGCGATCAGGTCCCGGAAGGCGGGCCGGCCGTGGTGCTCCACCGTCGCCTCGCCCGTCAGCGCGCCGAGTTCCAGCAGCCGCTCGATGAACGCGCTGTTGTCCTCGACCTCGTAGCGCAGTGCGGCGGCCCAGAAATCGGCCTGGGTGTGCGGGTCGGAGCTGTCGACGACGAGCTTCCAGTGCACGGGCGTGGGGACGGGTGCGGGTCCGGAGGTGGGTGCGGGCGTCGGTGTCTCCGTCATGGGACCAGTTATAGGGCTCCGGCCGCGTGGACCGGACGCCTCCGCGCGCCCTCGCGCGTCGCGGCCCGATCGGGTGTCGTCCCGTCGGCCTACGGCTTGGCGACCGGAGCGGTAGCCCGAGCCGGGGCCGGAGCGCTAGCCGAGGCCGGAACCGAAGCCGAAGCCGGAACCGAAGCCGGAACCGAAGCCGGAACCGAAGCCGGAACCGAACCCGCAGCCTTCCCCGGCTCCGACGTATCCGGCCCGGCCACGGGGCCGGGCGTGCCGACGGCGAGTGCGCGGGCCGCCCGCCGGGCCGTGCGCAGCGCGTCCGCGGTGAGCAGGGTCAGCGCCAACCAGACCAGGGCGAACCCGGCCCAACGCTCGGGCGGCATGGCCTCGTGGAAGTAGAGGACGCCGAGCAGGAACTGGAAGACCGGCGCCAGGTACTGCAACAGACCCAGCGTGGACAGCGGCACGCGGATCGCCGCCGCGCCGAAGCAGACGAGCGGGATCGCGGTCACGATGCCGGTGGAGGCGAGCAGGCCGGCGTGCCCGGCACCCTCGCCGGTGAAGGTGGAGCTCCCGTCCGCGGAGAGCCACAACAGGTAGCCGAGAGCGGGCAGGAACTGGATCGCCGTCTCGGCGGCCAGCGACTCCACCCCACCGAGGTTGACCTTCTTCTTCACCAGCCCGTACGTGGCGAAGGAGAACGCGAGACACAGAGAGATCCACGGCGGGCGGCCGTAACCGATGGTGAGGACCAGCACCGCGGCGAAGCCGACGCCGACCGCCGCCCACTGCACGGGCCGCAGCCGCTCCTTGAGGAGCAGCACGCCCATCGCGATGGTGACCAGCGGGTTGATGAAGTAGCCGAGGGAGGCCTCGACCACGTGCCCGCTGTTGACCGCCCATATGTAGACGCCCCAGTTGACCGTGATGACGGCCGCGGCGATCGCGATCAGACCCAGCCGGCGCGGCTGCCGCAGCAGCTCACCGGCCCACGCCCAGCGCCGCACGACCACCAGCGCCGCCGCGACGAAGACGAGGGACCACACCATGCGGTGGGCGAGGATCTCCAACGCGCCGGCGGGTTTGAGCAGCGGCCAGAAGAGCGGCACGAGCCCCCACATCCCGTAGGCCGCGAAGCCGTTCAACAGGCCGGTACGGCCCTCACCCTTCGACGTCCCGGCCACGGGTCCTCCTTCTCACGACAGGCATGCGTGAACGAAGGTAACGCCGGGCGCCCCCGCCTGTCATGCCCGTATCGCCATACGGTCATGACAGGCGGGGAGTGGAGGTGGCACCGGAGTGCGCGCGCACCCCGCCCCGGGCTGATGGATCAATGGGCCGGTGGGCCGGTGGGCCGGTGGGCCGGTGGGGCCATGGGCAGGTGGGGAGGTGGGGAGGTGGGGAGGTGGGGAGGTGGGCAGGTGGGTCGATCAGTCCTCGTTCTCGAGCGCGGCCGCGACCGCCGCGGAGAGCGGGGTGGTCGGGCGGCCCGCCAGGCGGGACAGGTCTCCGGTCGAGACGACCAGCTCGCCCTTCTCGATCGACGCGTCCACCCCGGCGAGGATCGCCGCGAGCGGCTCGGGCAGCCCGGCGCCGGCCAGGATGCCGGTGAGGGCCTCGGTCGACACGGCGTTGTAGGTGATCTCCCGGCCGGTCCGCCGGCTCAGCTCCGCCGCGTACTCCGCGAAGCTCCACGCCTCGTCGCCGCCCAGCTCGTACGTCTGGTTCTCGTGGCCCTCACCGGTCAGCACGGCGACCGCGGCCGCCGCGTAGTCCGCGCGGGACGCGGACGAGACCCGGCCCTCGCCCGCGGCCGCGACGACCGCGCCGTGCTCCAGCACCGGGGCGAGCTGCTCGGTGTAGTTCTCGTGGTACCAGCCGTTGCGCAGCAGCGTGTACGGCAGCCCGGAGGCGAGCAGCGCGTCCTCGGTGGCCCGGTGGTCGTCGGCCAGTGCGGCGGTGAGGCTGCCCGGGGCGCTGGTGTAGGCGAGCAGAGCGGCACCGGCCGCCTTGGCGGCGTCGATGACGACCTGGTGCTGCTGCGGACGGCCCTTGTCGAACTCGTTGCCCGAGATCAGCAGCACCCTGTCCCCGGCGGCGAACAGGCCGTCGAAGGTCTCGGGGACGTTGTAGTCGGCGACCGCGAGCCGCACTCCACGGGCCGCGAGATCGGCGGCCTTCGCCTCGTCGCGGACGACGGCGGTGATCTGCTCCGCCGGAACCTTCTCCAGCAGCTGCTCCACGACGTGACGGCCCAGGTGTCCGGTGGCTCCGGTGACGACGATGCTCATGACGAGAACTCCTTGCGGGATGCGCGACGGGGGAACGCGACGGGGGAAGCGGTCTGGCGTCAACCCTAGGAGGAGCGCTAACTATCCGAAAGTACCCACTTTGAAGTAAGGTACTGGCATGACGGTAATCAAGCAGGTGGGGACGGACGATGCGGGCATGTGTCCGTCCCGGCTCGTCCTGGAACACGTCACCAGCCGCTGGGGCGTCCTCGTCCTGATGGAACTGCTCGACGGCCCGCACCGCTTCAGCGAGCTGCGCCGGGTGATCAGCCGGTTCGGCCGGACCGTCAGCGAGAAGATGCTGACCCAGACCCTCCAGACCCTGGAGCGCGACGGCCTGGTCCACCGGGACGCCAAGCCCGTGATCCCGCCGCGCGTCGACTACTCGCTCACCGAGCTGGGCCGCGAGGCCGCCGTGCAGGTGACGGCCCTGGCGCACTGGACGGCGGAGCGGCTGGCCGACGTCCAGGAAGCCCGCCGGGCATACGACGAGGCCCGCGACATCACGTCCCGGGCCTCGTGAACCGCCGCCGGTGCGGGCCGTCTCAGCCGACGACCGTCCAGGTGTCCCCACCGGCGAGCAGCGCCGCCAGATCGCCCTTGCCCTGCCGCTCGACCGCGGTGTCCAGCTGTTCGGCCATCTGCGTGTCGTAGACCGGCCGTTCGACGGCGCGGAAGACCCCGATGGGCGTGTTGCGCAGGGTGTCGGGATCGGCGAGGCGGGAGAGGGCGAACGCGGTCGTCGGGGACGCGGAGCGCGCGTCGTGGACCAGCACCTCCGCCTCGTTCTCCGCGGTCACGGTGACGATCCGCAGATCACCGGTGGCCCGGTCCCGTACGACCCCCTTGGCGCCGTCGGCGCCGAACCGCACCGGCTGCCCGTGCTCCAGCCGGATCACCGCCTCCTCGGCCGACTGCCTGTCCTTCAGCACCTCGAACGCGCCGTCGTTGAAGATGTTGCAGTTCTGGTAGATCTCGACGAGAGCCGTGCCGGGATGGGCGGAGGCCTGGCGCAGCACCTCCGTCAGGTGCTTGCGGTCGGAGTCGACGGTCCGCGCCACGAACGACGCCTCCGCGCCGAGGGCCAGGGAGACCGGGTTGAAGGGCGCGTCGAGTGAACCCATCGGCGTCGACTTGGTGATCTTGCCGACTTCGGAGGTGGGGGAGTACTGGCCCTTGGTCAGCCCGTAGATCCGGTTGTTGAACAGCAGGATCTTCAGGTTGACGTTGCGGCGCAGGGCGTGGATCAGGTGGTTGCCGCCGATGGAGAGGGCGTCGCCGTCCCCGGTGACGACCCACACGCTCAGGTCCTGCCGGGAGGCGGCCAGACCGGTGGCGATGGCCGGCGCCCGGCCGTGGATGGAGTGCATGCCGTACGTGTTCATGTAGTACGGGAAGCGGGAGGAGCAGCCGATGCCGGAGACGAAGACGATGTTCTCCCTGGCCAGGCCCAGTTCCGGCATAAAGCCCTGGACGGCGGCGAGGATCGCGTAGTCACCGCAGCCGGGGCACCAGCGCACTTCCTGGTCGGACTTGAAGTCCTTCATGGACTGCCGGGCCTCGGCCTTCGGCACGAGCGAGAGCGCCTCGATCGTGCCCGTGCCTGCCCCGGACGAGCCGGTCGTCTCAGCCATCGATGGCCTCCTTGAGCGCGGTGGCGAGCTGCTCCGCCTTGAACGGCATGCCGTTGACCTGGTTGTACGAGTGCGCGTCGACCAGATACCTCGCCCGGATCAGGGTGGCGAGCTGGCCCAGGTTCATCTCGGGGATCACGACCCTGTCGTACGCCTCCAGCACCGCCCCCAGATTCCTCGGGAAGGGGTTGAGATGCCGCAGATGGGCCTGCGCGATGCCCTCCCCGGCCGCCCGCAGCCGCCGTACGGCCGCCGTGATCGGCCCGTACGTGGAGCCCCAGCCCAGCACCAGGGTGCGTGCCCCCTGCGGGTCGTCGACCTCCAGGTCGGGCACCTCGATGCCGTCGATCTTCGCCTGGCGGGTGCGGACCATCAGGTCGTGGTTGGCGGGATCGTAGGAGATGTTGCCGGTGCCGTCCTGCTTCTCGATGCCTCCGATGCGGTGCTCCAGGCCGGGGGTGCCCGGCACCGCCCACGGCCGGGCGAGGGTCTGCGGATCCCGCTTGTACGGCCAGAAGACCTCGCTGCCGTCCTCCAGGGTGTGGTTGGGGCCCTGGGCGAACTGCACGGTCAGGTCCGGAAGCTCGTCCGGCTCCGGAATGCGCCAGGGCTCGGAACCGTTGGCGAGGTAGCCGTCGGAGAGCAGGAACACCGGGGTGCGGTAGGCGAGCGCGATCCGGGCGGCCTCCAGGGCGGCGTCGAAGCAGTCGGCCGGGGTCTGCGGGGCGATCACCGGGACGGGTGCCTCGCCGTTGCGGCCGTACATCGCCTGGAGCAGGTCCGCCTGCTCCGTCTTGGTCGGCAGGCCGGTGGACGGGCCGCCCCGCTGGATGTCCACCACCAGCAGCGGCAGCTCCAGCGACACCGCGAGCCCGATCGTCTCGGACTTCAGCGCCACACCGGGCCCGCTCGTCGTGGTCACGGCCAGCGATCCGCCGAACGCCGCCCCCAGGGCCGCCCCGATGCCCGCGATCTCGTCCTCGGCCTGGAACGTGCGGACGCCGAAGTTCTTGTGCCGGCTCAGCTCGTGCAGGATGTCGGAGGCCGGGGTGATCGGGTACGAGCCGAGGAAGAGCGGCAGGTCCGCCTGGCGGGAGGCGGCGATCAGACCGTAGGCCAGGGCCAGGTTCCCGGAGATGTTGCGGTAGGTGCCGACCGGGAAGGCCTTCGCCGCCGGAGCCACCTCGTAGGAGACGGCGAAGTCCTCGGTGGTCTCGCCGAAGTTCCAGCCGGCGCGGAACGCCGCGATGTTGGCGGCCGCGATGTCCGGCTTCTTCGCGAACTTCGACGTCAGGAACCTCTCCGTGCCCTCCGTGGGCCGGTGGTACATCCATGACAAGAGGCCGAGCGCGAACATGTTCTTGCTGCGCTCGGCCTCTTTGCGGGTGAGGTCGAAATCCTTCAGGGCCTCGACGGTCAGTGTCGTCAGCGGCACCGGATGGAGCTGGTAGCCGTCGAGTGAGCCGTCCTCCAGCGGTGAGCTGTCGTAGCCCACTTTCTGCATCGCCCGTTTGGTGAACTCGTCCGTGTTGACGATGATCTCCGCGCCGCGCGGTACGTCGGCGATGTTGGCCCGCAGGGCGGCCGGGTTCATCGCGACCAGCACGTTCGGCGCGTCCCCCGGGGTGAGGATGTCGTGGTCGGCGAAGTGCAGCTGGAACGAGGAGACGCCGGGAAGGGTGCCCGCGGGTGCGCGGATCTCGGCGGGGAAGTTCGGCAGGGTGGAGAGGTCGTTGCCGAACGACGCCGTCTCCGAGGTGAAGCGGTCGCCGGTGAGCTGCATACCGTCGCCCGAGTCTCCCGCGAACCTGATGATCACCCGGTCGAGACGACGAACGCTCTTCGTCCCGCCCGGACCGCGCTGCTCTCCCACGACGGATCCGTCGGCCTGTTCCGCTGTGCTGCTGACCTGACTGGTCACTGAACTGGACCTCCCTCGAGGTGGCTGTCCGGGAGCGGCCTTCCCCAGGCCTCCCCGGATCAACCCTACGTCGGTAAGGGTCGCCTTCCCTCGGCCATTCGTATGACGGTCACTGCCCTGAGACGGCCCGGCGCCCTGATATGTCATGATTTCGTGCCCCAGCGGTGCTGTGCCGGAAGACGCTCCGGCCCACGCGCCGGTTCTGCCGCGACGACCGTCCGGTTCACGGCTCGGTCATGAAGCCCGCCGGCGCCCGATCGGAGCCCCGGCGCCGGCCCTGACGGGGGCACAGTGCCATCCCGTCACGAATTCAGGTAGGTGAGAACCGCGAGAACGCGTCGGTGATCCCCGTCACTGGGCGACAGCCCCAGTTTGAGGAAGATGTTGCTGACGTGCTTCTCCACCGCTCCGTCGCTCACCACCAGCTGTCTGGCGATCGCCGAGTTCGTCCGCCCCTCGGCCATCAGTCCCAGCACCTCACGCTCCCGCGGGGTCAGTCCCGCCAGCACGTCCTGCTTGCGGCTGCGCCCGAGCAACTGGGCGACCACCTCCGGGTCCAGTGCCGTACCGCCCTCGGCGACGCGCACCACCGCGTCCACGAACTCCCGCACCTCGGCCACCCGGTCCTTGAGCAGATAGCCCACGCCGCGGCTGGAACCGGCCAGCAGTTCGGTGGCGTACCTCTCCTCCACGTACTGCGACAGCACCAGCACCCCGAGCCCCGGGTGCGACCTGCGCAGCTGCACGGCGGCCCGCACCCCCTCGTCGGTGTGGGTCGGCGGCATCCGCACGTCGGCGACCACGACGTCGGGCAGCTCGCCCGCCGCGTCCATCTCGGTGATGGTCTTCACCAGCGCCCCGGCGTCCCCGACCCCCGCCACGACGTCATGCCCCCGGTCGGTCAGCAGCCGGGTCAGCCCCTCCCGCAACAGCACCGAGTCCTCGGCGATGACCACCCGCACCCTGTTCTCCACGATCTCCGGCCCCCCAGCGCTTCCGCGTCCGTCGTCGGCCCTCAGTATCGCGCGATCCGCTCCTCGCCACCGAGCCTGTGGACAGATCCCCCGGAGCCTGTGGACAGCCGGACACGCCTGTGGACAGACAGACGTCTCAGCGGCGTCCGGTTCTCGGCCCGCCCACCGGCTCGGCCGACCGCCAGGGAAGCTCCGCCGTCACCCGGGTCGGCCCGCCGGCCGGGGAGTCCACCAGCAGGATTCCGTCCACCGCGTCCAGCCGCCCGGCCAGGCCCGCCAGACCCGAGCCGGCGGCGGCGTCCGCGCCGCCCTCACCGTCGTCGACGACCTGCACCAGCAGCCGGTCCTCCACCCGCCACACGTCGACGGAGGCCGACCGCGCCCGGCTGTGCTTGCTGACGTTCTGCAGCAGCTCGGAGACGGTGAAGTAGGCGATGCCCTCGATGGCCGCCGCCGGGCGTTCCGAGAGGTCGACCTCCACCGTCACCGGCACCGTGCAGCGGGAGGCCACCGCCGACAGCGCCGCGTCCAGGCCGCGGTCGGTCAGGACGGCCGGGTGGATGCCCCGCGCCAGGTCCCGCAGCTCCCGCAGCGCCGTCTTCACCTCGCCGTGCGCCTCGTCCACCATCCGCGCCGCCGACCGCGGGTCCTCCCGCAGCTTCTCCTTCGCCAGCCCCAGGTCCATCGCCAGCGCCACCAGCCGCGCCTGCGCCCCGTCGTGCAGGTCCCGCTCGATGCGCCGCAGGTCGGCCGCCGCCGTGTCGACCACCACCCCCCGGTCGGACTCCAGCTCCACCACCCGCGACGCCAGCCGCGACGGCCCGAGCAGCCCGTGCACCAGCACCCGGTCCACCGTCGTCAACGCCCGCACGATCCACGGCGTCGCCAGCGTGAACAACAGCCCGACCAGCGCGGTCACCGTGATCTCGAACGGGTTGTCGAGGTAGATCCGGTGCTGCTCGTCCCCGTACAACTGGAGCCCGCCCTGCCCGCCGTACATCGGGAACACCCAGAACCACAGCGGATACGTCAGCATCGCCCAGCCGTACGTCCAGAAGGCGACCGCGACGGAGAAGGAGAACACCGCCCACGGCAGGTGCAGCACCGCGTACAGCACGTGCCGCCAGGACGCGCCGCTCCGGAGCACCGCGCCCATCCAGGCCAGGGCACCGCTCCCGCGCTGCCGCAGCGGCTCGGGCGGCGCCACCTCCATACCCAGCAGGGCCCGCGCCCGCGCCCGCTCCACCGAACCGAGGCCCCGGCAGCCGGCCAGCCCCGCCGCCAGCACCGGAATCCCGAGGAACGTCACCAGCAGGCCCGCCCCCAGCGACAGCATCGTCACCACGAACGTGAACAGCACGACGCTGATCGGCAGGCTCAGCAGCAGATAGGCGAACTCGCGCCAGGCCCGCGCCTCGACCGGCGCCCGCAGCGCGAGCGGCAGCCGGTGCCGCCGCGCGCCGCCGGGTCCGTGCCCGTCCGGGTACCGCGTGAAGTCCCCGTACTCGCTGTACTGCGTGGCCATCGGCGTGGTCCGTTCTACTCGTCTCGTCCGCGGGTGTCGTCGTCCACCTCCACCCTCGTCGGACACCGGCCCACGGACCATGGAGGCCATCGGCGTCCTGGACGGGGGGTTATCCCTACCTCGCGGATCCGCCCGGTTCGGTCCGGTCCCGCCACGGCAGCTCGGCGGTCACCGTCGTCGGGCCGCCGGGAGGCGAGTCCACGACGAACATGCCGTCCACGGCGCCCAGCCGCTCCGCCAGCCCCCGTATCCCGGTGCCGCCGTCGAGCCGTGCGCCGCCCCGGCCGTCGTCCACGACCTGGATCAGCAGCCGGTTCTCCACCCGCCACACGTCGACGGAGGCGGACCGCGCCCGGCTGTGCTTGCTGACGTTCTGGAGCAGCTCGGAGACCGTGAAGTAGGCGATGCCCTCGATGGCCTGCGCCGGTCTCGTCGGCAGGTCGGCCGTCACCGTGACCGGCACCGTGCAGCGGGAGGCGACCGCCGACAGCGCCGCGTCCAGGCCGCGGTCGGTCAGGACGGCCGGGTGGATGCCCCGGGCCAGATCACGCAGCTCCTGCAACGCCAGCTTCACCTCGCCGTGCGCCTCCTCGACCATCGCCGCGGCCGCGTCCGGGTCCTCCAGCAGCTTCTCCTTCGCCAGACCCAGCCCCATCGCCAGGTTGACGAGCCTGGCCTGTGCCCCGTCGTGCAGGTCCCGCTCGATGCGCCGCAGGTCGGCGGCGGCCGTGTCCACCACGACCCCCCGATCGGACTCCAGTTCGGCGATCCGCCGCTCCAGTTCGTCGGACGGGGACAGCAGCGCCCGCACCATCGCCCGGTCCGCGTTGGCCAGTCCGCGCGCCAGGAACGGCAGCACCGGCCACAGCACGAACAGCGAGACGAGAACGGTCGTGAAGGTGAGGATCCCCCACGGCAGCCGGACGAAGTCGTACAGCACCGTCCGCCAGGCCACCGGGTCCTTCAGCGCCAGCCACATGCCCTGGAGGAAGTTGCCCGCCCGGCGCAACGGCAGCGGACTCGGCTCGTCGATCCGCACCCCGAGCAGCCGACGCGCCCGCCCCCGCTCGAACCGGCCGATCAGCCGCGCCCCCAGCAGCCCCAGCGCCAGCAGCGGCAGCCCGGTCACCGTCAGCGTCAACGCGGCACCCGTGAACAGCACCGTCATCACATACGTGAAGCCGAACAGCGACATCGGCAGGTTCGCCAGGAGGTGCACGATCTCCTTCCACGTGTGCACGTCGTAGGGGAGACGCGCCGGCGGCGGACGGTCGTCGCCTCCCGCCACGGCCCGCCCGGCGACGATCACGGCGGTCGGACGCCCCGCTCCGCCGGCTCCGCCGGTTCCGGCGGCTCCGGGTACACCAGCGGCACTGGCGGTTCCGGTTGCTCCGGTTGCTCCGGTTGCTCCGGTGGTTCCAGTGGTTCCAGTGGTTCCGGGAGAGGCCGGGTGTCCGGTGGCTGTGGCCAGGTGTCCGGTGGCTGTGGCCGCGGGCGGGTGCCCGGTGTCGGGCGCGGGCTGGGATACGGTCATATGGGCTAGCGTGCCGTGTGCCGCGCCGTGGTGCCATGGAGTCCGCCGCCCCCTTCGCCTGGGGAAAACCCCACCCCCGTTGCCCCAGACGTGACGGGCTGCTTACCGTGCCTTTATCAGGCCCTAGACTCCCGTGCGTACAGATCGTCGGACAGGCCGAGGCCGGGGAGTGAGGGACGGACGGTGCCGCAGACGTCGCACGAAACGGTGAAGGGCCCGACGGCCGTCGTCGCGTCGGACTACTTCCACTCCTACGCGGTCGTCGGACTTCTCGTCGCCGTGGGCGTGTTGTTCGTCGCGGTCGCGTTCGGCGCGGGCCGCCTGCTGCGCCCGGTGGTCCCCACCCCCGAGAAGCTCCTGACGTACGAGTGCGGCGTCGACCCCGTCGGCGAGGGCTGGGCCCACACCCAGGTCCGCTACTACGTCTACGCCTTCCTCTACGTGATCTTCGCGGTCGACTCGATCTTCCTCTTCCCCTGGGCGACGGTGTTCGCGGCCCCCGGCTACGGCGCCACCACCCTCGTGGAGATGTTCCTCTTCCTCGGCTTCCTGGCCGTGGGCCTGCTCTACGCATACAAGAAGGGCGTCCTGGCATGGACGTGACCCCCTCGGAACCCGTACCGCTCCCGGAGCCGAAGCGGCTGGGCGCTCTCGCCCGCCTCGCCCCCGAGCCGATGAAGGTCGTCCTGAACTGGGGCCGCCGCTACTCCCTCTGGGTCTTCAACTTCGGCCTCGCCTGCTGCGCGATCGAGTTCATCGCCGCGTCGATGGCCCGCCACGACTTCATCCGCCTGGGCGTCATCCCCTTCGCGCCCGGCCCCCGCCAGGCCGACCTCATGGTCGTCTCGGGCACGGTCACCGACAAGATGGCCCCCGCCGTCAAGCGCCTCTACGAGCAGATGCCCGAGCCGAAGTACGTCATCTCCTTCGGCGCGTGCAGCAACTGCGGAGGCCCCTACTGGGACTCGTACTCCGTGACCAAGGGCGTCGACCAGATCATCCCGGTGGACGTCTACGTCCCCGGCTGCCCGCCCCGCCCCGAGGCGCTGCTCCAGGGCATCCTCAAGCTCCAGGAGAAGATCGCGCGCGAGTCCCTCGACGAGCGGTACGCCGCCGGCCCGGCCCGCCCGTCGGCCGCGGCGCTGCAGAGCGGGCTGGTGCGGCCACCGGCCGACGCGTCGGGCCGGACGGCTCCGGGGGAGGCGGACCGATGACCACGGCCGGCTGGCTGCCCACCCCCACCGAGGACCTCTTCGGCCCGGACGCCACGGCCGAGGAGACCTACGACGTCCTGACCGTGGACGTTCCCCCGACCGCCTGGACCACGGCCCTGGAGACCGCCCGCGACCGCCTCGACTGCACCTACTTCGACTGGCTGAGCGCGGTCGACGAACCGGGCACCGGCTTCCGCGTGGCCGCGCACGTCGTCGCGCTCTCGCCGGTCCGCCGGCTGCTGGTGCGCACGACGGTCCCGCACGACGCCCCCGTCCTTGCCTCCGCCGTCGGCGTCTACGCGGGCGCCGCCTGGCACGAGCGCGAGACGCACGAGATGTTCGGGGTCGTCTTCCAGGACCACCCCGCCCTGGACCACCTCCTCCTGCCGGACGGGTTCGAGGGCCACCCCCTGCGCAAGGACTTCGTCCTCGCCGCCCGCGTCGCCAAGGCCTGGCCCGGCGCCAAGGAACCCGGCGAGTCCGAACACGGCGGCCCCAAGCGGCGCCAGATGCTGCCCCCGGGCGTCCCCGACCCGAACGAGTGGGGCCCCCTCAAGGGCCAGCTCCCGCCCGCACCGGCCCGCCCGGCGCGGGGTGCGGCGGGCCGCGCGGCCGGCGAACGACCGACGCGCGCGGCGGCCGGCGACCGGCCGGTACGGGCCGCGGGCGACCGGCCCGCACGGGCCGCCGGGGAGCGCCCGGCACGCCGTACCCGGTCCGCGGCCGAAGGGTCGGTCAGCCAGTCGGCGGACACCCCCTCGACCACACCGTCGGCCACGAACGCCCGGGCTTCGGCGGATGCCCCGGCCCCCGCGGACACTCCGGCTTCCGCGGACACTCCGATTTCCGCGAACGCCCCGGCATCCGCGGACACCTCAGCTTCCGCGACGGGCGTGACGGGCGTGACTGGCGTGACTGGCGCGACGGGTGGGACGGGCGGGACTGGCGGGACCGGCCGAACGGCGTCGACAGCTCCGACGGACCGCTCCGCCCAGCCCGCCCAGCCCGCGCCCCGGAGCACGAGCGGACCCCGCCGGTCCCGCAGCGCGAGCGAGGGCTCGGCCAGCCAGCGGACGCCCGCTCCCGCCGAGACCACCCCGGACCAGGCGCCGTCGCCGTCCCCGCGCAGCTCCGACGCCCCGTGGCACCACGCCCGCCCGGCTTTCGACGACGAACCGGACCCGCGGGGGACCGCGGTACAGCGACCGGCCCCCGCCGAGCAACCGTCCGGCGACGACGGCACCCCCGCCGACGAGCCCCGCCACACCGGGTCCCGCGACACCGCGTCCCGCGAGGACGAGCGTCGCACCGGCGAGCCCCCCGCCGACGAGTCCCGACCCCCTACCGACGAGACCCCCGAGAACCGCCCAGGAGGCCCGCAGTGAACGACGCTCTCGACGTCGCCCTGCGACTCCTGGTCGTCTTCGTCGTCTTCCTCACCTTCCCCCTGATCGTCGGCCAGACCGAGCACAAGGTGATGGCCCACATGCAGGGCCGTCTCGGCCCCATGTACGCCGGCGGCTTCCACGGCTGGGCCCAGCTCGTCGCGGACGGCGTGAAGTTCGCGCAGAAGGAGGACGTCGTCCCGGCCGGCGCGGACCGCCGCATCTTCCAGCTCGCCCCCGCCGTCGCTCTCCTCCCGTACCTCCTCGTTCTCCTCGCCATCCCCATCGGCCCGGGCGAGGGCGCGGTCGGCGAGGTGGTCGACGCGGGTGTCTTCTTCGTTCTCGCCGTGATGGGCGTGGGCGTCCTCGGCTCGCTCATGGCCGGCTGGGCCAGCGCCAACAAGTTCTCCCTCCTCGGCGGTCTGCGCACCGCCGCCCAGCTCCTCGCCTACGAGCTCCCGATGCTCCTCACCGCCGCCTCGGTGGCGATGGCGGCCGGGACGGTGTCGATCCCCGGGATCGTCGACGCCTTCGAGTGGTGGTGGCTGCCCTGGCAGATCGTCGGCGCGATCGTCTTCTTCGTCGCGGGCCTCGCCGAGCTCCAGCGCCCGCCGTTCGACATGCCCGTCGCCGACTCGGAGATCATCTTCGGGGCGTACACCGAGTACACCGGTCTCCGCTTCGCCCTCTTCCTCCTCGCCGAGTACGCCGGGATCGTCGTCCTGTGCGGTCTGACCACCGTCCTCTTCCTGGGCGGCTGGCACGGCCCCTGGGGCGCCGACGGCCTCGGCTGGGTCTGGACCCTGCTGAAGACGGCGCTGCTGGCCTTCGTCGTCATCTGGCTGCGCGTCACGTACCCGCGGCTGCGCGAGGACCAGCTCCAGAAGCTGTCCTGGACCCTCCTCGTCCCCCTCTCTCTCGCCCAGATCGCCCTCACCGGCATCGTCAAGGTGGTGATCCAGTGACCATGGCCGAGCCGTCCCCGCCCACCCGGTCCCGCATCCCCGGCAGCGGCCTCGCCAAGGGCCTGGCCGTCACCCTCCGCACGATGACGAGGAAGACCGTCACCGAGCAGTACCCGGACACCCAGCCCGACCTCCCGCCCCGCACCCGCGGGGTGATCGGCCTGTTCGAGGAGAACTGCACGGTCTGCATGCTCTGCGCCCGTGAGTGCCCCGACTGGTGCATCTACATCGACTCCCACAAGGAGACGGTGCCGGCGGCGACCCCCGGCGGCCGTGAACGCAGCCGGAACGTCCTCGACCGCTTCGCCATCGACTTCTCCCTGTGCATGTACTGCGGTATCTGCATCGAGGTCTGTCCTTTCGACGCCCTGTTCTGGTCCCCGGAGTTCGAGTACGCCGAGACCGACATCCGCGAGCTCACCCACGAACGCGACAAGCTCCGCGAGTGGATGTGGACCGTCCCGGCACCGCCCGCCCTCGACCCCGGCGCGGAGGAACCGAAGGAGATCGCCGCCGCGCGCAAGACGGCCGAGAAGCTGGCCGCCACCCAGGCCCAGGAAACGGCCGAGCCGCAGCAGAGGGAGGGGGACGCGTGAACCTCGCAGCCGAAGCCCACGGCTTCCTCTCCCCGACCGGTGTCGAGATCGCCTTCCTCCTCGTCGGCCTGGCCACCTTCGGCGCCGCCCTCGTCACCGTCACCACCCGGCAACTCGTGCACGCCGCCCTGTGGCTGGTGGTCAGCCTCGGCGGCCTCGCCGTCGAGTACCTCCTGCTCACCGCCGAGTTCATCGCCTGGGTGCAGGTCCTCATCTACGTCGGTTCCGTCGTCGTCCTCCTTCTGTTCGGTCTGATGCTCACCAGGGCCCCCATCGGCCGCTCACCGGACGCCGACTCCGGCAACCGCTGGGCCGCCCTCACCGTGGCCGTCGCCGCCGCTGCCGCCCTGGTGTGGGTCGTCGTCGACGCCTTCCGCACCACCTGGATCGACCTCGACGGCCCGGCCGCCGGCTCGACGGAGGTCACCGGCGCGAGCCTCTTCCAGCACTGGGTCCTCCCCTTCGAGGCACTCTCCGTCCTCCTCCTCGCCGCACTGGTCGGCGCGATCGTCCTGTCCCGCAAGGCGAAGGCGGAGTCGACCCCGCCCCCCGTGAACGCACGGGGTGTCACCAGAGGTTCCCGGATCGTCACAGAGAGTTCCGAGCAGGAAGGCGCCCACTGATGCACCTCGCCTATCCCGCCGTCCTCTCCGCCCTCCTCTTCTGCACCGGCCTGTACGGCGTCCTGGCCCGGCGCAACGCGATCCTGGTCCTGATGTCGGTCGAGCTGATGCTCAACGCCGTCAACCTCAACCTGGTCGCCTTCGACGTGTGGCTCAGCCGCACCGCCGAGGAGACCCTGCACTCCGGCCAGGCCCTGACCCTGTTCACCATCGCCATCGCCGCCGCCGAGATCGGCATCGGTCTGGCGATCGTCCTCGCCGTCCACCGCAACCGCGGCACGGCGGACATCGACAAGCTCCGCGACACCGCCGAGGGCCCCCACAGCGACGACCCCGACGGCCACGGCACCGACAGCGGCGCCCGGACGGCCGAGCCGGCCGAGCGGACCGAGAAGGCTGAGGCCACCGCGTGACCACGACCACCCTCGCCGTCCTCGTCCCCCTCCTGCCGTTCCTCGGCGCGGCCGCCGGTCTGCTCCTGGGCCGCACGGCCCCCGGCTTCGTCCGCCCGCTCGCCGTCCTGCCGACCCTCACCTCCCTCGTCCTGGCCGCCCTGGTCGCCGTACGACAGGGCGGTGACGCGGCCGTCGACGCGGCCACCGAACTCACGCCCACCGGCTCGGTGCCGATCGAGCTCTCCCTGCACATCGACGGCTTCGCCGCCCTCGTCGCCGTCCTGGTCGGCCTCGTCGCCTCCTGCGTGCAGATCTACTCGACCGGCTACCTCCGAGATGACCCCCGCTACCCCTCGTACGCCGCGCTCGTCTCCCTGTTCACCTCCGCGATGTTCCTGGTCGTCTACTCCGGCGACCTGATCGTGCTGCTGGTCGGCTGGGAGGTCATGGGCATCTGCTCCTACTTCCTGGTCGGCCACTACTGGGAGACCCCCGAGGCCCGCGCCGCCTCCATCAAGGCCTTCCTGGTCACCAAGCTCGGCGACGTGCCCTTCCTCATCGGCCTGTTCGCCCTCGCCACCCAAGCCGGCTCCTTCGAGATCACCGAGGTGCTCGGCACCGTCGCGCACGGCGGGCTCGACCACCCCACCGTGATCGCCCTGCTGCTCCTGGCGGGCGTGGCGGGCAAGTCCGCGCAGTTCCCGCTGCACACCTGGCTCCCGGACGCGATGGCGGGCCCGACACCCGTCTCCGCGCTGATCCACGCCGCGACGATGGTCGCCGCCGGCGTCTACTTCATCGCCCGTCTCCTCCCGGTGTTCGAGGCCTCCCAGGCCGCGATGGCCGTCCTCGCCGTCATGGCCGCCGTCACCATGGCCGGCTCGGGTCTCGCCGCGCTCGCCCAGGACGACATCAAGCGCGTCCTCGCCTACTCGACGATCGGCCAGCTCGGCTACATGACCGGCGCCCTCGCCGTCGGCGACCGCGGTGCCGCCGTCTTCCACCTCCTGTCGCACGGCGCCTTCAAGGCACTGCTGTTCCTCGCGGCCGGCGTGATCATCCACGTCGCCGGCACCAACTCGCTGGCCGCCATGTCCCGTATGAGCCACCTGCGCGACCGCGTCCCCGACGCCTTCTGGACCATGACCGTGGCGCTCCTCGCGCTCGCCGCGATCCCGCCGTTCAGCGGCTTCTTCTCCAAGGAGTCCGTCCTCGGCGCCGCCGAGCACGTCACCGCCGGACACACCGAGCACGCCCCCGTCGTCGCCGGCTGGGTCGTCCTCGTCTCCGGCCTGTTCACCGCCCTCCTCACCGCCGCCTACGCGACCCGCCTGTGGCTGCTGGCCTTCCGCGGCCGCGGCCCCGAGGCGCCCGACCACGGCCGGCAGCCCCTGCCGATGACCGTCGTGCTGTGGGTGCTCGCCGTCCCCTCCCTGGCGCTCGGCGGGCTCGCCTACCGCACGCTCCCCGACTGGTTCGACGGCGGGGCCCTCGCCCCGACCCTCACCACCTCCGTCCTCGGCACGGGCCTCGCCCTGGCCGGCGCCCTCGTCCTCTACGGCGCCTGGCGGCACACCACCGCCACCGCCCGCGTCCCCCTGGGCGCGGTCGCCGCCCACCCCGAGGCCGACGCCGGACAGGTCGAGGCCGAGGCCATCGCGACCCACGCGCCCGCCTACGGGGACATCGCCTCCGCCCCCGACCCGGCCGACCCCGGACGGCTCCTGCTCGGCCCGCTCCACCGCCACGCGGCCGCCGGCTTCCACCTGGACGCCGTCTACCGGGCCCTGTTCGTCCGCCCGGTGCAGGCCGGAGCGAGCCTCGTCCGGTTCCTCGACCGCGAGGTCGTCGACACCTACGTACGCGGCGCGGGCACCCTGCCCCGCTGGCTCGGCACCGCCGTACGGCGCGCCCAGACCGGCAACGTCCAGACCTATGTGAGCGCGCTGCTCGCCGGCACCGTCGTCCTGGCGGTCGCCGCCCTCCTCGTCGCCACGGGAGCGTGAGCAGGCGTGACCGATATCAGCGAGTCCGTGATGCAGTTCCTTCTGGCGTTCATCGTCGTCGGCCCGCTCCTCGGCGCCGCCGCCGCTCTCCTCCCGGCCCCGCCGGGACTGAAGGGGACGTCACCCGAGCAGGCCGTGCTGCGGCACGGCGTGACCGTGACCGGCGCGATCCTCGCCGCCGCGATCGTCCTCGCGCTCGGCTTCGACCACGACCAGCCGTCGAAGATGCAGGCCACGACCGACATCAGCTGGATCCCCGCACTCGACGTGCGCATCCACCTCGGCACCGACGGCATCTCCCTCCCCCTTCTGGTCCTGACCGCGCTGCTGACCTTCCTCTGCGCGCTCTACTCCTACTTCAACCCGCCTTCGGGACCGAACCCGAAGGCCTTCGTCGCGCTCCTGCTCGTCCTCGAGTGCGGCACCCTCGCCACCTTCGCCGTCCTCGACCTGCTGCTGTTCTTCCTCGCCTTCGAGACGGTCCTGATCCCGATGTACTTCCTCATCGCCCGCTGGGGCGGCGGGGGCCGGACCCAGGCGGCCTGGAAGTTCATCCTGTACACCCTGCTCGGATCCGTGGTCATGCTCCTCGGCCTGCTCCTGATCGGACTCGGGGCGGGCACCTTCGACATGGTGGCACTCGCCACTGACAACGGCCGGTCGCTGACCGCATCCGTGCAGGCCATCGCCGTGCTGGCGATCGGGATCGGGCTCGCCGTCAAGACCCCGATGTGGCCGCTGCACAGCTGGCTGCCCGACGCCCACACCGCCGCCCCGACGGTCGGCTCGGTCCTGCTGGCCGGTGTCCTGCTGAAGATGGGCACGTACGGGTTCGTGCGCATCCTCCTCCCGGTGGCGCCCGACGGCTTCCACACCTTCGCGCCGTACCTCGCAGCCTTCGGCGTCGTCGGCATCATCTACGGATCCCTGGCCTGCCTGGCGCTCGCCAAGCAGGGTGCGAAGGGCGACCTCAAGCGCCTCATCGCCTACTCCTCCGTCGGCCACATGGGCTTCGTCCTGCTCGGCATCGCCTCCACGACCCCGACCGGCGTGAACGGCGCCCTGTTCGCCAACATCGCCCACGGCCTCATCACCGGCCTCCTCTTCTTCCTGGTCGGCGGCCTGAAGGACCGCACCGGCACGACCGACCTCGACACCCTCGCCGAGGCCACCGGCGCCGCCCTCTACGGCAGGGCACCCCGCCTCGGCGGCCTTCTCGCCTTCGCCGCGGTCGCCTCGCTCGGCCTGCCCGGCCTGGCCGGATTCTGGGGCGAGATGCTGGCCCTGTTCGGTGCCTTCGACCCCGCCGACGACCTCAGCCGACCCGCCTTCCTCACCTTCACCGCCATCGCCGCGTTCGGCACGCTGCTGACGGCCGCCTACCTGCTCGTCGTGGTCCGCCGCGTCTGCATGGGCGCCCTCCCGCAGGACGCCCCGCGGCTCACCGACGTCCGCACTTACGAGTTCGCGGCCTGGACACCGCTCGTCGTCCTGACCGTGGTCGCCGGCCTCTGGCCCAAGGCCCTGCTCGGCCTGACCGACCCGGCCGTGCAGCAGCTCCTCTCAGGAGGCACCCGATGAGCTCCCTGGCCCAGCCCCTGGCCGCGTCGGTGGTCCAGTCCGTCGACTGGCTCGCGATCGCCCCGCCCACCCTCGCGGCGCTCGTCGGCCTCGTCGTCCTCGTCGCCGACCTGTTCGTGTCCGACCGCAGGAAGCCGCTCCTCGGTTGGCTGTCCGTCGCGGGGCTCGCCGCGTCCACGGCCCTCCTGCTGCCCCTCCTGGACGGCGACCGCTCCACCTTCTGCCTCACCGGCGACCCGCGCGCGTGCAGCTACACGGCCGACCGCTTCACCCTGGTCATCCAGTTCCTGGTCCTCGCGGGAGCGCTCCTGGCCGCCCTCCTGTCCGTCACGGCCCTGAAGGACGCCCGCAAGCGGCTCCCCGAAGGGGAGTTCTGGTTCCTGCTGCTGTCGTCCGCCGCCGGCGCCGCCCTCCTGCCCGCCTCCCGCGACCTCGCCACCCTCGTCGTCGCCCTGGAGGTCGCCTCCCTGCCCGCCTTCGCCCTCGTCGGCATCCGGCACGGCGACCGCAGGTCCTCCGAGGCGGCCCTGAAGTTCTTCCTGTCCTCCGTCACCGCCACCGCCGTCAGCCTCCTGGGCATCAGCTTCGTCTACGCCACGACCGGCACCCTCCACCTCACCCTGGTCGCCGACCGCATCCAGGCCGTGGACGGCCAGTTGCACACCCTCGCCCAGACCGGCGTCGTCCTCACCCTCGTCGGCTTCGCCTTCAAGACGGCCGCCGTCCCCTTCCACTTCTGGGTCCCCGACACCTACATCGGCGCCCCCCTCCCCGTCGCCGCCTACCTGTCGGTCGTCGGCAAGGCCGTCGGCTTCTCCGGCCTCATCCTGGTCACGGTCGTCGCCTTCCCCTCGTACGCCGACGTGTGGGGCCCCGCCCTCGCCGCGCTGGCCGCTCTCACCATGACCGTCGGCAACGCCGGCGCCCTCCGCCAGCGGGCCACGCGCGCGTACAGCGCCGTCCGCCTGCTCGCCTGGTCGTCCGTCGGCCAGGCCGGCTACCTCCTCGTCCCGATCGCCGCCGCCGCGTACTCCGACGACCGCGACCACGCGATCGGCTCCACCGTCGCCTACGCCCTCATGTACGCCGCCGTGAACCTCGGCGCCTTCGCGGTGGCGGCCCTCGTCGGCCGTACGAACCCCGCGAACCGACTCACCGACTACCGGGGCCTCTACGCGAAGAACCCCCTGGCCGCCCTCCTCCTGGCCTTCTTCCTGCTCTGCCTGGCCGGACTGCCGCCGGGCATCATCGGCCTCTTCGCCAAGGTCACCGTCTTCTCCGCCGCCGTCGACGCCGGACTGGGCTGGCTCGCCGTCGTCATGGCCGTCAACGTGGTGATCGCCCTGTACTACTACCTCCAGTGGACGGCACTGCTGTTCCGCGCCCCCGAGGGCGAACCCGTCAGGCACCGCGTCCCCGCCCCCCTCACCGCCGCCCTCACCCTCACCGCGGTCCTCGCCGTCGCCCTCTCCGGAGCTCCCCAGCTGATCCTGCGCTTCGCCGACACCACCCTGTTCTGAGCCGCCGCCCCCACCGTCCCCCCACCGTGGGCCCTCACCCGGACGGCCCACGCATGCCCACGGGCGGACAAGGGAACCAGTGGACCTCGCCTGGCGTTGACCAAAACGGGAGGTTCCACTGGACGTGACACCACGACACCCGTGGCACCGCAGACCAAAGGGCAAGATCAGCAAGCAAAGGGTTCCCCTGCCGCACGACTTGGAGGGCGTACCGTGCACCGCCGGCACAACGGGCTCAGGACCGCAGTACTCCTCGGGGGACTGTCCGCACTCATCATCGTCATCGGCAGCTTCTTCGGCCGCACCGGGCTCGTCGTCGCGGTCCTGGTCGCGCTCGGCACCAACGCCTACGCGTACTGGAACAGCGACAAGCTGGCCCTGCGCGCGATGCGCGCCCGCCCGGTGAGCGAGTTCGAGGCCCCGGCCCTTTACCGCATGGTCCGCGAGCTCTCCACCCAGGCCCGCCAGCCCATGCCCCGCCTGTACATCTCCCCGACCGAGGCCCCCAACGCCTTCGCCACCGGCCGCAACCCGCGCAACGCCGCGGTGTGCTGCACCGAAGGCATCCTCCGCCTCCTCGACGAGCGTGAGCTGCGCGGCGTCATCGGCCACGAGCTGAGCCACGTCTACAACCGGGACATCCTCATCTCCTCGGTCGCCGGCGCGCTCGCCTCCGTGATCATGTTCCTGGTCAACTTCGCCTGGCTGATCCCGATCGGCCGTTCCAACGACGACGACGGCCCCGGCGTCCTCGGCATGCTCCTGATCATGATCCTGGGCCCGCTCGCCGCCTCCCTCATCCAACTCGCCATCAGCCGCTCCCGCGAGTACGAGGCCGACTCCGCCGGCGCCCAGCTCACCGGTGACCCCCTGGCCCTCGCCAGCGCCCTGCGCAAGCTCGAGACCGGCACCCAACAGCTCCCGCTGCCCCCTGAGCCCCGCATCGAGACCGCGAGCCACATGATGATCGCGAACCCGTTCCGCCCGGGCCAGGGACTGTCCAAGATGTTCTCGACGCACCCGCCGATGGCCGAGCGCATCGCCCGTCTCGAGAAGATGGCAGGTCGCCACCAGTGAAGACCATCCTGAACGTCATTTGGCTCGTCCTCAGCGGCTTCTGGCTCTTCCTCGGATACATGCTGGCGGGCCTGCTGCTCTGCGTCACGATCATCGGCATCCCGTTCGGCCTCGCGGCCTTCCGGATCGGCGTCTACGCCCTGTGGCCCTTCGGCTACACGACGGTCGAACGCCGCGACGCGGGCGCCCCGTCCTGCGTCGGCAACGTCCTCTGGCTGGTTCTCGCCGGCTGGTGGCTGGCCCTGGCGCACATCACCACCGGCATCGCCCTCTGCCTCACGATCATCGGCATCCCGTTCGGTGTCGCCAACTTCAAGCTGATCCCGGTCTCACTGCTCCCGCTGGGCCGCGAAATCGTGCCCTCGGACCGGCCGTTCACCTCACGCTGACGAACCCGCCCCACCCGCACGGGTGGCTCGCTCGTCCACAACCGGCCGGTCGTCCACAGCCCGGGCCCGGCCGTCAGTGGTGGCCCGCATCATGAACGCATGACCGAGGACGAGCAGTTGCCGGCCAGGGGCCGTCAGGGGCTCGCCAGGGGGCCGGCCAGAGCGGCCACGCCCCGTCCCCCGGGGCCGGCCGATCCGCACTGTGTCATGGGCCGCACCCCCATGACGAGGGGAACCGGAGCTCGCCGTCCCGGCGTCGTCCCCCACAACACCGTACGAACACGCACATGACGCACGAACGCACAGCCGGTCCGGAGTGACATCACAGTGCCGGGGCAGTGCGGGCACAGCACGAGAGGGCAGGTTCAGGGCATGAGCATCATCAGCTGGATCATTCTGGGGCTGCTGGCCGGAGTCATCGCCAAGGTTCTGCTGCCGGGCCGCGACCCGGGCGGCTTCATCGGCACGACCTTCATCGGCATCGCGGGCGCGTTCATCGGCGGCTGGATATCGGCCCGCTGGCTCGACCACCCCGTCACCAAGGACTTCTACGACGGCGCCACCTGGGCGGCGGCGATCGGCGGTTCCCTCGTGCTCCTGATCGTCTACCGCATCCTGTTCGGCAACTCGCGCGACTGAACCGGCCCCGGGCGTCACCGGCCGACGAGAAGGGCGGGCGCCGACCGGGAGCCCGCCCCTCCTCGTTCCCGGGGGCGCGGGGCCACCGGTACCGGATGCCTACCGGTAGTTCACGAACTGCAGTGCGAAGTCGAAGTCCCTGCCCTTGAGCAGGGCGATGACGGCCTGCAGGTCGTCGCGGCTCTTGGAGCTGACGCGCAGCTCATCGCCCTGGACCTGGGCCTTGACGCCCTTGGGGCCCTCATCGCGGATGATCTTGGCGACCTTCTTGGCGTTCTCCTGGGAGATGCCTTCCTCGATCGACGCGAAGATCTTGTACTCCTTGCCGGAGAGCTGCGGCTCGCCCGCGTCCAGCGCCTTCAGTGAGATCCCGCGCTTGATCAGCTTCGACTGGAAGACGTCGAGGACAGCCTTCACCCGGTCCTCGGAGTTCGCCTCCAGCAGGATCTTGTCGCCGGACCACGAGATCGAGGCACCGACGCCCTTGAAGTCGTAGCGCTGCGAGATCTCCTTGGCGGCCTGGTTGAGGGCGTTGTCGACCTCCTGCCGCTCGACCTTCGAGACGATGTCGAAACTGGAGTCGGCCATGTCCTGTGGCTCCTTGTATCGGGGTGGCTATCGGGTGCGTGTCGGCGTCCGTGAGCTGCCGCCGAGTCCGGCGTCAGACGCCGGCCGCATCCGGACAAGCCTAGCCACCCGGCCCTCTCCCGGCGCCGCGGAATCCAGGTGGCGGAGCACCCCCCTCCATCAGGTATCGTTTACGTCGTTGCCAGGGAGCACCGCCGAAAAGCGGTTCGAACGGCAGCAAACCCGGCGGTGTGCCCGAGCGGCCAAAGGGAGCAGACTGTAAATCTGCCGGCTCAGCCTTCCCAGGTTCGAATCCTGGCGCCGCCACGCTGAGGGAAACCCCCTCCGACCTGCACTTGCAGCAGGTCGGAGGGGGTTTCGCGTTTTCCGGTCGCTGATAGATGTGTGCGGTGTCGACGCCGTGGGGTGTCGGGCACTCGCGTGGTGCCGCGTTCGCTCGCGCGGTGCCGTGCCGGTGCGGCTGCCGGCCCGTTCACATGTGTCCGCCCCTGCGCCGGGAGGTCGTCCAGGGCGGCGGCTCCATCGTCCTGACGCACCCTCAACTGCTCGACCGTGCCGTCCTTCGGCGACGACGGCGGAGCAGATGCCGGTGGGCCCGGGAGTTGCGGGACGGCTTCCCGCTCGGCGCGCTCGGGGCGTCCGCCGCGGCCCGCCGCCAGACCGTGTCCGCAGAGTTCCGCCTGGCTCGTGAGCCTGGCCCGCGTTCCCCCGAAGGGGTGTCCCCGGCCGCGTTGTCGGGCCGCCCGCGTTCGCCCGTGCGCGGGCGGCCCTCCTTCTCCCGGTCCCGCACGCCTGACGCCGCGAGCCCTGCCCTCCGGGCAGACGGCGCTCCTGTGCGGACACGCCCCGGGAACCCGCCGTCCCTCCACCGGTTCACCCTTCCCGGGCGGTCTCATCCCTCCCCGGAGGGCGCCTCGGGGGACTTCGCGGCGCGTTTCACGTCCTCCTCGACGTCCGTGCGCTGTTTGCCCTCGTTCCTGGCGTACTCGGTCACCGCGGCTTGGGCGTCACGGGCGAGGTCGCGCCAGGCGCGCCAGGCGGTTTCGTAGGTGTCGGTCTGGATCTCCGACCAGGGGGCGGCGGTGGGGGCGCCGTACGCGTCCCGCAGGTGCAGGACCCGCGTGTGGGCCTCGTCGGCCGCGCGCTGCTTCTCCACGAGTTCCTCGAAAGTGTGTGCCACATGTACGGATGCTAGGGAGAAGGGCGCACTTCCGCGCGGCGAGAGCGGCCGACGTGACAGGTGGGGCAAGTGGGGTAAGTGGGGCACGTAGGGTGTCCAGGCCGACGGGCCCGTAGGGCTGTGCGGAAACGAGAAGCGGGACAACAAGCGTGGCGGCCCTGGGGCCGGATCGCGGCGGCCGCGGGGCGGAAGGGACGCGGGGGGCCCGCTCGGGCACACTGGCCCCATGTCCAGCCGCCGCAGAACCTGCCCCGAGTGCCGTCGCGAGATCGCCGTCGTCGCCGGGCGGTTCGCCCGGCACGACCCGCCCGGGGCGCGGGAGACCGGGCGGCTCACCTCCTGCCCCGGCTCCCGCCGGACGGCGCAACTGGGCGCGGCGCAGCCGTCGTTGGACGGGTACGTCGTGGCCGAGATACCCGGCCAGCTGCCGCTGTTCTGAGCGTCGGAGCGTCGGGGCGTCGGGGCGTGGGGGCGTCCTACCTCGGCTGCGCCGGGCCGGGCTGCCGCCGCCGGCCAGTGGGCCTCAGTTGCCCGCCACCGACTTCACCGCCACCGACACCGGCGTCGACCCGCCGATCAGCTCCAGGGTCAGGCCGGCCGTCGCCGGGGTGTCCAGCAGCTCCGCCAGGACGGCGGCCACGTCGTCGCGCGGGATCGCGCCGCGGCCCGTGTGCGCCTCCAGCCGGACGAGACCCGAACCCCGGTCGTCCGTCAGCGAACCCGGACGCACGATCGTCCAGTCGAGGCCGTCCAGGCCCCGGACGTACGCGTCCGCCTCGCCCTTGGCGCGCAGGTAGACGTCGAAGACCTCGGAGCCCTGGTGGCCGGCGTCCGCGCCGTACGACGACACGACCAGGAAGCGCCGTACGCCCGCCCGGACCGCCGCGTCCGCGAACAGGACCGCCGCGCCCTTGTCCACGGTTTCCTTGCGGGCCGTCCCGCTGCCCGGACCGGCTCCGGCCGCGAACACCGCCGCGTCCGCACCCCGCAGCCGCTCCGCGGCCTCCTCGACCGACGCCGACTCCAGGTCCAGCACGACCGGTTCGGCGCCGACGGCCCGCAGGTCGTCGGCCTGCTCGGCCTTGCGGATGATGCCCGCGACGGCGTTCCCGCGCGCGGCGAGCAGGCGCTCGAGCCGCAGCGCGATCTGACCATGACCTCCAGCGATGACAATGCGCATGCCTCCGACCGTACGCCCGAACGGCCCCGTCCGCCGCCCAGGTCGAACGCGTGAACGGGCGCGGTGATCCGCCGGGTTCACGACACCTCGCCCCGCCCCTGCCGCGGCAGCTCCAGCTCCGCGGCCGCCGCCGAGTCGCAGTACTCGCGGACCGCGCTCGTGCGCGACACCACCCGGCCCTGGTGGATCACGATCCGGCTGTACGCCAGCGACAGCGCGGCGGGCAGCCGGTCGCCCCGGACCGCGAGGAGGTCGGCGGGGAATCCCGCCTCGAGCCGGACCTCGGGGAGGCCCAGGGCCGCCCGGGCGGCCGCGCTGACGGTGTCGTAGGCGTCCTCGGGGCGCAGGCCGTGGCGGGAGGCGAGGAGGTAGGCGGCCTCCAGCGGGTCGCCGCGGCCGACCGGGTTGGACACGTCCCGCAGGGCGCCGCTGCCGGCCGCGACGCGGACGCCGGCGGCGCGCAGCAGCCGTACGGGCGCCGTGCCGCGGCGTTCCACGGAGCCGCAGCCGCCCTGGGGGAGACAGACCACCGTCACCCCGGCGGCGGCCAGTTGGTCGGCGGTGCGGGTGGCGGCCTCGGCGGGGAGGTGGGCCAGGGCGCTGCAGGGGCCGAGGGAGACGCCGGGGCGCAGCCCGCCGGCCATCGCGGCGAGGCGGGCCAGGCGGGCCGGGTCGGCCGCGTCGGTGTGCAGGTCGACGGGGCAGCCGTGCTCGGAGGCGACGGCCAGGACGGCCTCCACGTACCCGGTCGGATCGGGGTCGAGGTCCGGGCAGCCGCCGACCACGGAGGCGCCCATCTTCACCGCGTCCCGCAGCATCGCGAGCCCGTCCGCGCCGGCCAGTCCGGTCAGCACCCGGGGCATCGCCACCGTCGTCAGCTCTACGAGTCCGCGCAGGCCGCGCCGGGCCCGGAGCACGGCGGCCAGTGCGCCGAGCCCCTGGACGTCGCCCACCCGTACGTGGGCGCGGAGCGCGGTCGCGCCGTGGCCGAGTTGCAGCAGCGCGGCCTCCGTGGCGCGGCGCTGGACGTCCAGGGGGGCGTGCGGGACGGGGCCGTCGGAGTCCGCGGACAGGGCGGTGTCGGCGTGGGCGTGGGGCTCGGCGGGGGCGGGCAGCAGGAGGTAGCCGCCGAGGTCCAACCGGGTTCCGGCGCCGCGGGACGGGCCGGGGGCCAGACTGCCGGCCGTACCGACCGCCTCGATGCGTCCGTGGCTCAGCCGTACGTCCACGGTCCGGCCGTCCGTGAGGCGCGCGCCGCACAGCAGGAGGACGGCCGGGTCGGGCCGCCCGTCCGCGGGACCGTCCGACGCGCCGGGGGAGGACGTCGAGGGGGGTGAGGGCGGGGCGGGCGGCGCGGGCGGAGGCGGGCACGGCGAGTGGGGCGGCTGCGGCTGGCTGTCGGGCATCGCGCTCCAGTGACTCGGCGGTGAGGAGGAGGGGGAGAGCACAGGGATCGGGGGGCGGGGGAGAGGGCCGGTGGGTTTGTGGGCGCGGCCGGGCGGGACGCGTCGGCGGGGAAGATCACGCAGAGTGAGTCGAGCCTAGGGCGGCCGTCCGGCGCTGTCGGGGAGGAGCGCAATAGTCGTACCGGCGTGGTTCTGCGGGGCCGGACGGGCGCAGGGGACCCGCGGGACCTGCGGGAAAGGGGCCGGGGGAGGTCCGGTCGGAGGTGCGCGGGCGGGTCCCGCCGGGGTCCCGGGACGGGCCCGGGAAACGGATTTGGGCGAACGGCGGCGGACCGTGTAATGTCTTCATCGCTCGCCCCAATAGCTCAGTCGGCAGAGCGTCTCCATGGTAAGGAGAAGGTCTACGGTTCGATTCCGTATTGGGGCTCTGGTGTGAGAGGTTCCCGCCGCGAGGCGGGACCCGATCGCATCGCAGCGGTGTAGCTCAGTCGGTAGAGCAAGCGGCTCATAATCGCTGTGTCACCGGTTCAAGTCCGGTCACCGCTACTGTCAGTAGCCGATTGCGGGGTCGGTCCTTCGATCGGCTACTCTTTCTTGCGTTAAATGTCCCATCCGTTCGTCAAGGAGCACTCACGTGGCTGCCACCGACGTCCGCCCGAAGATCACGCTGGCCTGCGTGGAGTGCAAGGAGCGGAACTACATCACCAAGAAGAACCGGCGTAACAACCCGGACCGACTGGAGATGAAGAAGCACTGCCCGCGTTGCAACGCGCACACCGCGCACCGCGAAACGCGATAAATCAGGCTCGTACGCGAGGCCGTCCCCGAGTGATCGGGGGCGGCCTCGCGTCGTTGAGCGACCCGTACCGGCCAGTAGAGCAACACCGGTCAGCAGAGCAACCAGGAGGTGCCGAGCCCATGGCGCTCGACCAGTCCTTCGTGGGGCGGACCTACCCGCCCACCGACCCCTACGAGGTCGGCCGGGAGAAGATCCGTGAGTTCGCGGAGGCCGTGGGGGACACCAACCCGGTGTACACCGACCCGGAGGCCGCGAAGGCGCTCGGGCACTCCGATGTGATCGCCCCGCCGACCTTCGTGTTCTCCATCACGTTCAAGGCCGCGGGACAGGTCGTCCAGGACCCGCAGCTCGGCCTCGACTACAGCCGGGTGGTGCACGGCGACCAGAAGTTCGCCTACCGGCGTCCGGTGCGTGCCGGTGACCGGCTCACGGTGACCTCGACCATCGAAGGCATCAAGTCGATGGCCGGCAACGACATCCTCGACATCCGCGGTGAGGTCCACGACGAGGCCGGCGAGCACGTCGTCACCGCCTGGACCAAGCTGGTGGCGCGCGCCGCCGAGGAGAGCTGACATGACGGCGAAGATCGCTTACGACGACGTCGAGGTCGGCACCGAGCTGCCGGCCCGGTCCTTTCCCGTGACCCGCGCCGCCCTCGTGCAGTACGCGGGGGCCTCCGGGGACTTCAACCCGATCCACTGGAACGAGCGGTTCGCCAAGGAGGTCGGCCTGCCGGACGTCATCGCCCACGGCATGTTCACCATGGCCGAGGCGATCCGTGTCGTCACCGACTGGACCGGCGACCCGGGCGCGGTCGTCGACTACGGCGTGCGCTTCACCAAGCCCGTCGTCGTGCCGGACGACGACCGGGGCGCCGTCATCGAGGTCGCCGGCAAGGTCGCGGCCAAGCTCGACGACCACACCGTACGGGTCGACCTGACGGTGACCAGTGGCGGGCAGAAGGTGCTCGGGATGTCGCGGGCGGTCGTGCGGCTGGCCTGAGGCTGGCCGCGGGGCCGGGGGCCCAGCAGTGTAAGGGGCGTTCTCCTTTGTGAGGCGCCCCTTACGCGTGTCCGGAGCGCCTTCCCCCGCGCGGTGAGCGCGCGGAGAAGGCGCGGGCGGGGCTGTCGGTGCCGTCTCGTAGGCTTGGGCGCGTGCTGGAACTCCACGACGCCCCGCTCGCCCCGCTGACCACCTTCCGGCTGGGCGGCCCCGCCACCCGGCTGGTGACCGCGACGACCGACGCCGAGGTGGTCGCCGCCGTGCGCCGGGCGGACGCCGACGGCACTCCGCTGCTCGTCATCGGCGGCGGCTCCAACCTCGTCATCGGCGACAAGGGCTTCGCGGGCACCGCCCTCCACATCGCCACCACCGGATACGAACTCACCGGTACGACGCTGGAGCTGGCGGCCGGCGAGGTGTGGACCGACGCCGTCGCCCGCACCGTGGAGGCCGGCCTCGCCGGCATCGAGTGCCTGGCCGGCATCCCCGGCTCGGCCGGCGCCACCCCCCTGCAGAACGTGGGCGCGTACGGCCAGGAGGTCTCCTCCACGATCACCGAGGTCATCGCCTACGACCGCCACGCCGGCGAGACGGTCGCGCTGAGCAACGAGGAGTGCGCCTTCTCCTACCGGCACAGCCGCTTCAAGGCCGAACCCGACCGGTACGTCGTGCTGCGCGTCCGCTTCGCGCTGGAGGACGCCGACGGGCTGTCGGCGCCCCTCAAGTACGCCGAGACCGCCCGCGCGCTGGGCGTCGAGGCCGGCGACCGGGTGCCGCTGGCCGAGGCCCGGGAGACCGTGCTCAAGCTGCGCGCCGGCAAGGGCATGGTGCTCGACCCCGAGGACCACGACACCTGGTCGGCCGGATCCTTCTTCACCAACCCGATCCTCACCGACGCCGACTTCGCCGTCTTCCACGCGCGCGTGCGGGAGCGGCTCGGGGACGGCGCGCAGCCGCCCGCCTACCCGGCGGGAGAAGGACACACCAAGACCTCCGCGGCCTGGCTCATCGACAAGGCCGGCTTCACCAAGGGCTACGGCGACGGACCCGCCCGTATCTCCGCCAAGCACACGCTCGCCCTCACCAACCGGGGCGAGGCCACCACCGAGGACCTGCTGACGCTGGCGCGCGAGGTCGTGGCCGGAGTGCGGGAGGCGTTCGGGATCACGCTGGTCAACGAGCCGGTGATGGTGGGGGTCGGGCTGTAGGGACGGCCCGGCCGCCCGGCGGCGACCGGCCGCTGAGCCGCGCCCGGCCGCCCGGCGGGGCCCCGCCGTTGGGTGGGGGCGGCCGCGGGCCCAGGGCCTCCCCCGAATCCGCAGTCCCGGCAGCCGCGGGCGCCCCCCTCACGATGGTGGCCGCTCCCGTGTCCCTTGGCTCTACCACAGCCTGGTTGTTTCCCGGTCGGGGCGGCTGAAATACGGCCGAAAGCGCCGCGCGTGCCGCTCTCCGGCGCCAGTATGTGGGGCGAACGGGATCCGGGGAGGCGCGCGTGACGGTGAGCGGGACGCAGGGCAGGGCCGAGAACGGCCGGCAGGCGGGTCCGTCGGATCTGCTCCGCAGAGCGGCCGCGCTCGGCCGGGCCTGGGACGGCACCGGCGGTCAGCTTCCGCCGGACGGCACCGGCGGTCAGCTTCCGCCGGACGGCACCGATGGTCAGCTTCCGCCGGACGGCACCGATGGTCAGCTTCCGCCGGACGGCACCGGCGGTCAGCCCCCGCGGGACGGCACCGGCGGTCAGCTCCTGCCGGACGGCACCGACGGGCATCCCCCGCGGGACGGCACCGGCGGTCAGCCCCCGCCGCACGCCGCCGCGACCGACGGACTGCTGCGGGAGCTGGCGGACGCGGAGGAGACCGCGGGGGAGGCGGACCGCCGCGCGTTACGGACGGCTCGCGGCACGCTGCTGGCGGCACGGTATCTGGCCGGTGGGGCGGAGGGGACCCACGCCGGTACGGACGAGCGGGCGGTGGCCGGCGAGCGGGACGGGCAATCCCCGCAGGCTGGGCAGTCCGAGCAGGCCGGGAGGGCTGGTGCCGGTCATGCCGTCGGCTCGGACGGCGGTGCCGAGGACGACCGGGCCGAGGCTCTCGCCCTGTTGCGGGAGGCGCGTGCCGTCGTTCCCGTCACCGAGGAGGAGACGCGGGCCCGGGCCGCCGTCACCAAGCTGCTCATCCGGCTGCTGATGCCGCGGCTGCCGAAACTCGCGTTCCAGGGCCGGCAGGACATGATCGACGTGCTCACCGTCGGCGCCACCTTCGCCGCGGCCGAGAGCGCGGCACTGCGCGAGGAACTCGCCGAGGTCGGCACACTGCTCGACGAGCTGAAGGAGACGGCCGACCCCGCCGACCACCCGATGCTGGACCGCTGGACGACCGTGCTCCGGCTGATGCGGACCGCCCGCGACCGGGACTCCCTGCTGGAGCTGGGCGCCGTCGCCACCTCGTCCGGGACGATGCCGCCGCAGATCCAGATGTTCATGACCGCGGCCATGGAGATGATCAAGTCCCTGCCCGACTCCGCGCCGGTGACCCCGAGTGTGCCGGTCGAGGAGATCCCGGGGCAGGTGGAACAGGTCGCGGCCGAACTGCTGCCGGTGATGGAGCTGTTCGCACCCGGCATCCTGCACCCGACGGAGCTGGCGCAGGCGGTCGAGGGACTGCCGCAGGGCTCCTGGCAGGAACAGGCGACCGCGGGAGTGACCCGCCTGGGCATGGCCATGCGCACGGGCGACCCGGAGGCCCTGGTCGCGGCGGCGCAGCCGCTGCTCCTCGCCGGGAAGGACCAGGACGTACCGGCCGGCCTGACGTCCATCCTCCAGGCCGCGCTGCTGAGCGGCGCCTCCATGAGCGGTGGCAACCTCGCGGACGCCGCGGCCGCGCGCACGCTGCTCACCGAGACCCTCGGCCTCGCGGGCGTCACCGACGGCATGGCGTCCAGTCCGGCCGGCCGGGAGCTGGTGGAGGCGGGTCGCGCCCTCCTGGAGTACCAGCGCATCTGCGACACCCCCGAGGACGACCTCGACGCGCTCGACGACATCGGCGAGCGCCTGCTGGACATGCGCCAGGAGCTGACCGAGGGGTCCTCGACGAGCATCGTCCTGTTCGTGCTGGGCCTCCTCCAGCTGCGGCGGGCCCTGGCGATCGGCCGGCAGGGCGGGACGGTGGGCCCGCCGCTGCGGCGGGCGCTGATGTACCTGCGCGAGTCGCGGGAGCATCCCGACCTGCCGGTCGCGCTGCGGGGCATGGTGGCACCCGTCCGGGTCATGTCGATGGCGCTGGAGCAGCTCGTCCACCCCTCCGACCGGAGCCTCCTGGACGAGGTCGCGGAGGTCCGCGCCTCGCTCGGCGGCCCGTCCGTCGTGGCCGACCAGGACATCCGCACCCGCATGGGCATGGCCCTGGTCCTCGACATCGAGCACGACCGGCGGGGCGACCCCGCCGCCCGCGACGCGGCGCTGCGGGAACTGGAGACGGCCCGCGCCGAGATCGGCCCGCACACCGGGTGCGGCACCGCCCAGGACGTGTACCGCCATCTCGCCGACCACTACCGGCGCCGGGCCGCCGACGGCGACACCGGACGCGCCCTGGAGGCGACCGAACGGCTACTGGAGAAGGTCGCCGAGGACGTGCTGCTCCAGATCGGCGCCGAACACGGCCTGGAGGCGGCCCGAGCGGCCGCCGACCGCGGGGTCGCGGCCGCCGGATGGGCCGCCGCGGCCGGCGACGCCGCCACCGCGCTGCGCGTGTTGGAGGCGGGCCGTGCCCTCGTGCTGCGCGCGGCCGCCGCCGCCACGAGCGTGCCGGAACAACTGGAGGCGCGCGGCGAGCCGGAACTCGCCGCGCAGTGGCGGGACGCGGCCCGCGCGGGCGCCGACGGCGGCACCGCCACGCCCCGCACGGACGCCGACTCGCTCATCCCGAGCACCCTGCGGCGCCGGGCCCTCACGGCCCTGCGGGCGGTGGGCGTCTCCGGCGGCCCGGCCTGGCAGGAGGTGGCCGACGCGGCGCAGGGCGCCGGGGTCGACGCCGTGGTGCACCTGCTCGTCGGCCAGGACGACGGACCGGGCTGGGCCCTGGTCGTACGGCCCGGCGCGGCACCCCTGCCGCTGGAGCTGACCGGGCTCGCCCGCGCGCGGCGCGCGCCCCTGGAGCGGTACCTGGACGCCGCCCGCGACCGTTCCGTGGTCACCGCGCCGGGCGTGCCGCGGGACGCGCCGGGCCGGGCGGAGGCGGTGGCGGCCTGGGAGGCGGCCCTGCGGGACCTGTGCGACTGGGCCGGGCCGGCCGTGATGGGACCGGTCCTCGACGTGGTCCGGCCCGGCCGGCCGGCCCGGCCCGAGGACCCGGTACGGCTGGTGCTGCTGCCCGCGGGCAACCTGGGCTCCGTGCCCTGGCACGCGGCCCGGCTCGGCGCGCGGGTGGGGGAGCGGCCCGCGTACGTCGTCGACCACGCCGTCGTCAGTTACGCGGCGTCCGCGGCGGAGTTCGTCCGCTCCGCCGCCCGCGCCCGGCTGCCCGTGGCCGCCGCGCCGGTCCTCGTCGCTGACCCCCGCTTCTCGCTGGAGTACGCCGAGCACGAGGTCGAGGCGCTGCGCACCGCCTTCTACCCGGACGCCCGGTGCTACGGCTACCTGACCCGCAACGGCTTCCACCGCGACGGCACCCCCGACGAGCTGCTGCCCCTGCTGCCGGGTGGCACGGCCGAACGGCCCGCGACGCTCGTGGAGTTCAGCGTGCACGGCCTCGCCGGAGGCCGGCCCACCGTCTCGGGGCTGCTGCTGCTCCGGCCCCCGGGCGGCGACGAGGACGCGGGCGTGCTCACCGTACGGCGGCTGCTCGGGGCGCCGTCCGTGGACGGCGGCGGCGCAGCCGGGCCGCTGGTGGTGCTCAGCGCCTGCGAGACCGACCTCAGCACCCGCGACCACGACGAGGCGCTCACCCTCACCACCGCCTTCGTCGCCCGCGGGGCGGCGGACGTGATCGGCTCCAAGTGGTCCGTCGACGACACGAGTTCGGCCGTGCTCATGTACGCCCTGCACCACTTCCTCACCGAGGGGGACGACCCCGCACTCGCGCTGCGCCGGGCCCAGTTGTGGGCGCTGGACGCCGACCGGCCGTCGATTCCCGGCCTTCCCGGGTCCCTGGCGAAGCGGATCGAGGGCAGGCCCGCCCTCTCCGTGGACGCCTGGGCCCCCTTCATCCACCAGGGCAATCCCGCACCCGTCCGACCCGAGGGGGGACACGTTGGACACCGATGAGCTGCTGGCCCTGCTCGTCCGCCACCGCGAGGAGCTGAGGCAGTGGCTGGACGACAAGCAGTACCAGCACTTCCTCGCCATGCTGGCGATGCTGCGCGAGGCCGGCACCGACCCCGAACGGGTCGCCATGGCCACCATCGCGGTCGTCCGCTCGCTGTGGCCCGTGCCCGACGACGCCGGGGAGCTGGCCCGGGCGCTCCGCTCCGGCGTGCGATCGGTCGCGGCGGTGGCCACCGTGCCGTCCGAGGAGGCGGTGCTGGCGGCGCTGGAGGCGCTCTACGCGGCGCCCTCGGCGTCCTCGGCGCCCAAGGTGTCCGCGGCGCCCAAGGTGTCCGCGGTGGACGCCGGGCAGCGGGGCGGGCCACCACCACCGGAACCGGACCGCGCCCCCGACGATCCCGTCGCCGCCGTCATCGCCGCCGCCCGGCGGCGGCTGCTGGCCGCGCCTTCCCGGGCCGCCGCTCCCGCCGGGAGCCCGGCCGCCGGGGAGCGGCCCGCCGACGTCATCGTGCTCGCCGATCCCGAGGACGGGCCGCGCAGCCCCGAGTTCCAGTTCGACCCCGAGACCGGACGGCCGCACGAGATCGTCGTACGGATCAACCGCATCCTGCTCGCCGACCGAGACCCCTGGGGCGCCGCCGACTGGTGGCTGGGCGGGAACTCCTGGCTGGGCGGGGCACCGGCCGCGCTGCTCGGCAGGGTCCCGGACGACCGGCTGGCGGACGCCGCCCTGGCCCTCGTCGAGGAGGACCGATGACGCGGCAGATCCCCCCGGAGGTCACCATGGTCCCCCGGGTCACGATGCTCCCGGCCGGCACCGCGCTGTGGCGCTGCCACCGCACCCGCTACCCGGCGACCGGCTTCAAGGCGGTCAAGGCGCACACCCTGTTCGACGGCAGCCGCTTCGACTGCACGGCCGAGGACCCGTACCCGTACCTCTACGCCACCTTCGAGCCCACGACCGCGCTGGCCGAGGTGCTGCTGCGCTCGATGGACTTCGACCCGGAGCTCGGCACCCGGCTCGTGCCGCGGGCGCAGGCGCGCCAGTACACGCTGGCCCGGATCGTCACCACCGTCGACCTGACCCTCATCTCGCTGCGCACCGAGGAGGACCTGGCGGCCGTCTGCCAGACGAGCTGGCTGCTGGACTCCGAGCCGGACGACTACCCGCGCACCCGGTACTGGGCGCAGGAGCTGCGCCGGCAGACGAAGGAGGCGCAGGGACTGCTGTGGCAGTCCCGGCGGCACCGGCCACGGGAGGCGCTGGTGCTGTTCGGCGACCGGTGCGGTGACGCCCCCTTCGCCGACGAGCCGCGGACCGCCCACGACCTCGCCACCCCCGCCGGGATCGAGGTGGCGAACGGGCTGCTGGCCCCGCTGCGCGCGGTGATCATGCCGGAGTCCGAGGGCTGACGGCGGGTCAACCGGCCGATCGGCCGACCGGTGGACCGAACGGCCGACCGATGGACCGAACGGCCGGTGGGCGGGCCCCGTCCATCCGCCGGTGGGCGGACCCACCCCTCCACCGGCCGGTGGGTGGGCCGGCTGAGGCCGGCGATCGGCTGGTGGAACGGCCCGGGCTGACGACGGTCGGTGGGCCGGCACCGGCAGAGGGCCGGCCGGTGGACCGGCTCAGGCCGACGACCGGCAGGCCGTCGGGCACTGGCCCCAGCACAGCGGCCGTTGGACGCCGGCCGTTGGACACCGGCCGTCGGGCACTGGCCGTCGGACACCGGCCGTCGGGCACTGGCCGTTGGGCCGGTCCGAGGCGCGGGCCCCGGCTACCCGGTCGGTGGTTCGACCAGTACCAGCCGGAACGCGCAGTGACGGCCGAGGCCGACCATGTCCCCGTCGGAGAGCGGGACGCGGGTGCCGGCCGGGACGCGTTCGTCGTTGACGTACGTGCCGTTGGTCGTGCCGTGCGGGTGCTCCGTCAGCCATACCCCGCCGTCCGGGGCGAGCTCGACGCTCGCGTGCCGGCGGGACACCCCCGGCGCGCCGTCCAGGGCGGTGGCCACGGCGGGTGCCGCCCAGCCCGGATGGCGGCCCAGGTTCAGGGGACTGCCGGCGCCGTGCCGCAGGTCGACCGGTGGGCGGGTGCTGATCAGCCACAGGTGCCGGGGCGACTCCTGGCACTCCGGGCAGGCCGGCGCGCCGGACGGCACGGGCGCGGCGCAGGACCAGCAGGGGTGGACGGAGGACGGCGGGGCCGGAGCCGGGGCGGGCTCGTCGGGAGCGGGCCAGGGCGGCGGGGCGGGAGTGGGCTCGTCGGGAGCGGGCCAGGGCGGCGGGGCCGGAGTGGGGCCGTCCTCGTCGTCCTCGTCGTCCTCGCGTTCGTCGTCGAAGTCGAAGCCCTCCGCGAGGGACTTGTCGACGTAACGGCGGGGGCGGCCGTCCTCGGTCTCCCCGTCCGCCCTGTCCCCCCAGTCCACGCCGTCTGCCCTGTCCCCCCAGTCCGCGCCGTCTGCCCTGTTCGCCCAGTCTCCGTCGGGCCCGTCTGTTCCGTCGGGCCCGTCGGGACAGACACCCCCGTCTGTCCCGTCCGGCCCGTCCGCGCCCGGTTCGGTCACCACGCCGGCTGCCGGCCCGTCGGCCGCTCGCCCGGCCTGGCGTCGACCGCCAGGTCCACGCCGCCGTCCGGGCGGACCGTGACCCGCGAGACGGTGACCACGGTGCCCGGGGTCAGGTCGACGCCGAGGGCGAAGACGGTGCGGGCCAGCGGGTTGATCAGGTGCGTCTCCAGTTTCATGCCGATGCCCCGGCCGCCGTTGTGCCGGTCCCGGGTGCACTCGTCGGCGAGGACCTTCCTGGCCTCGGGCTGCACCTCCAGCCGCAGGCCGCTCTGCCGCTCCATGTGCGCGGCGATGTTCCTCAACTGCCCTTCGAAGATCTCGTACGCGGTCGGCTCGTCGATGTACTGGAAGACGACGATGTTGCCTCCGAACCGGTTCAGCAGTTCGGGGCGTTTCATGCCGTGCGTGAAGTGGTGACGGACGTTCTCCAGGATCTGCTCCTCGAACCGGGCACGCTCCTCGGGCGTCTCCGGCAGCCGTTCCGCCCCGGCCGGAGCGGACAGGGGCCGCCCGCCGGGGCCCGACGGCCCGTGCACCCCCAGGTTGGAGGTGAAGATGAGGACGCACTCGCTGAAGTACGTCGTCACGCCCTGACCGTCGGTCAGCCGGCCGTCCTCCAGGACCTGGAGGAACTTGTCCATGACGCCGGTGTCCGCCTTGTCGATCTCGTCGAAGAGGACCACCCGGAACGGGTCCTCGCGCACCGCGCGGGTCAGCTCGCCGCCCGCCTCGTAGCCGACGTAGCCGGGCGGGGCGCCGACCAGGCGGTCCGCCGAGTGCGGGGCGGAGAACTCGCTCATGTCGAACCGCAGGCAGGCGTCCTCCGAGCCGAACAGGGTGGTCGCCACGGCCTTCGCCAGCTCGGTCTTGCCGGTACCGGTCGGCCCGGCGAAGAACAGCACGCCCCGGGGCCGGTGCACGGACGCCGAGGACGCCTGGGCGCCGGAGAGGCCGAGCGCGGCCCTCTTCAGCACGTCCAGGGTCTGCGTCACCGCCTTCTCCTGGCCCCGCACGCGCCGGCCGATGTACGTCTCGCCGTCCCGGATGCTGTCGGCGACCGCGCCGCCCGTCCACGGGTTGCGGCTGACGCCCAGCTCGTAGACGCGCACGGCCTGGTCCATCTCGGCGAACGACAGCCGGCGGGCGCGGGCCAGCCGCATGCTCTCCCGCATGCCGCGCAGGGTCAGCCCGCTGGCCGCCCGGGCGAACCGCTCGATGTCCTCGGACGTCGGCTCCTCCCGCTCGGCGCCCTTCAGCAGCGGTCCGACGTCCAGCTTGGTCGCGGTGCCGGGCACCCCCGCCTGGGCGGCGAGCAGGCCCGCCATACGGCGGCGCTGGCCGAGGTCCGGCAGCGGCACGCCGATGCTGCGCACGCGCACGCTGCTCGTCACCAGCCACGCGGGCAGGTCCCGTTCGCCGTCCGCGAGCCAGATGACCGGGTTGAACAGGGCGCGGCCCGTCTTGGGGCGGGGGAACGGGCGGGCCTCCTCGGCGATCTTCAAGCAGCGCAGGAAGAACGTCCGCTCGTCGTCGCTGAGCTGGTTGACCTGCGTGGGGATGCGGGAGGCGTAGTCGACGAGCAGGGCGGCACGCACGGGCTGCTGGTAGTCCTCGTAGCGGGGGTTGTCCTGCGGGGGGCCGGGACGTTCGCCGACCCAGCCGCGGGCGAACGACTCGAAGACCCGTGCGACCTGGCCACCGTCGTTCTCCTCGGAACGGCCGGGCAGCCGGCGTGTGTTGCGTTGCAGCAGCGTGTTCATGTCCAGGCCGTCGTCGCAGTGCACGACGGTGAAGCCGGACACCTGGTCGTAGCGGAGCAGGCACTTGTAGCCGGCCCGTCGCAGCCCCTCCCACAGCAGCTCCTCCAGACACAGGGCCCGGCTGCGGCGGCTGCCGTCGTCCAGGACGTCGGCGACGAGGTGGTCGTCGCGGACGTTGCCGTGCAGGACGTACTGGGAGTGCACGCTGAGGGTGGCGAACAGTTCGGCGGCGAACGGGGGGTGGACGGTCTGGGTGACGGCGGCCTTGGTCAGGCGCGGCGCCGTGTCGAAGGGGTGGTGGCTGGTCACGGGTCCTCCGGGAGGGGGCGGTGGGCTGCGGCGGACGGACGGGCGGGCGGGCGGGCGGGCGGGCGGGCGGGCGCGGCCCGGTCAGGCGCGGTGGTCGGCCGACCGGGCGCGGTGGTCGGCCGACCGGGCGGCGGTCAGGCGGTCGGGGCGCCCGCCCGATCGCCTGACCGGCCCACCGGCCCACCGGCCCACCGGCCCACCGGCCCACCGGCCCACCGGCCCACCGGCCCACCGCCCCACCGCCCCACCGGCCCGCCCGGGTGGCCCAAGTAGGCCGGGTGACCCGGGTGACCCGGGTGACCCGGGTGACCCGGGTGGCCCGGGTGGGCCGAACCGGTGTGGGCGGGTTCGGTGAGCCCGGTCGGTGGGTCCGGGTGGCGGGCCGGCCGGCGGGTGGGTGGTCAGCGGCCGTCGGGGCCCTGGCGGCGGTGGCGGGGCTGGGCCGGGCGCGGGCGGCGCGACGGCGATGTCCGGCGGCGCTGGTCGAGGTGGTCGAGGTGGTCGCGGTGGTCGAGGTGGTCGGCGGGGGCGTCCCGGCCGGCGGGGGTGGTCCGGGCGGTCTCCGTGAGGCCGGGGGCCGGTTCGCCCGGCAGGACCTGGCCGCGCGACCAGGTGAACTCCGCCCGGACGCCCTCCGCCTCGGTCAGCACGCCCAGCTCGTCCACGTAGCCGGCGCTCTCCGCGCACCGCTCCGCGTCGAGCGCCTCCCAGCGCGCCACGGCGGCGGGATCGGCGGCCTCCTCCGGGCCGAGCGGCCGGCGCATGGTGAAGACCTTGGCCTGGCCGCCCGCGGTGAGGCGCACCCGCAGCCAGTACCGGCCGCCCCAGGCCGCCGGGGCGAAGTCCCAGTGCTCGGCGTCGGCGCGGGCGTGCACCGAACCCTCCCCCCACCGCTCGGTCGCCCGGCGCAGCGCGGCCACCACGTACGCCCGCTGCAACGCGGCCGAGCGGGTGACGAGGGCCTGCCGTACGGTCCGTTCGTCCGCTGCCGAGGGCGCGACGCCGTCCCGCAGGACGCGGTGCAGGACGTCGACGGCGGGGGACGCGTCCGGCAGCGGGTCGATCCCCTCGGGCGCCGGGGCCTGGAGCACCCCCAGCCGCAGGGCCGCGTCCCGGCGGACCGTCTCGGCCCGCCGCGCCCGCTCGGACTCCTTGCGGGCGATGAGCGCGGCCTCGTCGAGGTAGCGCCGTACGGCGGAGGGCCGCCGCCGCACCGCCCGCCGGGCCTCCAGCAGGCAGTCGTCGATCAGCTCGCGGCTCTCGGAGGTGAACGCCAACGGCAGCCCGGCCAGCAGTTCGGCGCCCTCGCGCAGGACGTCCTCCTCGGTGAGCCCGCCGGTCGTCCCCGGCGCCGCCGGTTCCGGCGCGGTCGTCGCCGCGGCCGTGTCCGGGACGGCGGCCCCCCTGCGCGTCGCGGCCGCCTCCGCGGGCTCCGACCCGCCCTCGGCGTACCGCAGCAGGGCCTGCCGGCGCCGCTCGCGCAGCCGGTCGTACCACTCGGCGTGGGCCGGGTCCTCGGTGTGCTGGAAGGGGAGGCGCGCGGTGGCCCGGGCCGCGCGCTGGGCCTCCACCCGGCGCACCACCCGCTCGGTCGCGGCGAGCCGCTTCCACAGCACGTCGAGGGGCACGCCGACCGCCTGCACCGGGGCGGGCAACGGCGGTTCGCCCGGACCGCAGGGCTCCAGGCCCAGGACGGTGATCCGGGCGTTCAGGCCGGCCGCGGTCTCCGCCGCGCGCCGCCAGCACTCGCTGCCCATCTCCAGCGACATCTGCCGCCGGGCCATGGCCTCCTGCTCGGCGGCGACCCGGTTGTTGAACGCCGCCAGCGCCTCCGTGCCGCGCAGCGCGAGCCGGGTGACGAGCAGCGCCCCGCTGAGGTCGGCCAGCCCGATGAGCGCGGGCACGATCATGTCCTGGAGCTGGTCCACGACGGGGTCGATCACGTTGTCCACGAGGTCGCCGAGCTGGTCGGTCACGTTCGTCGTCTGTCCGGCCACGGCGTCGGTCAGGTCGCCGGTGGCCGTGTCCGCCAGGTCCGGGACGCTGCCGGTGTCCGGCAGGGTCAGTCCGGCGTCGGGCGGATACCCGTAGGCGGACACGTCCGGCATCACGGTCGTCAGATCGGTGCCGGCGTACGCGCTGCTCAAGTGGTTCCTCCAGTGCGAGATCCGTTGCGGGACGGACGGCGGGTCCCGGGACGGGGACCGGCGGGCGCGCCGGGCAGCGGAACGCCGCGCGGCCCCGGCACCCCGCCCCTCGGCCCGGCCCCGTCGCCTCCCGCGCCCCCAGGACGTCCGGGTCCGGCAGGACTCCCAGGGCCTCCGGGCCCGGCGGGACCGCCGGCGCCACCGATACCGCCGGCACCTCCGGGGCCACCGGTACCTCCGGGGCCGCCGGGACCACCGGTACGTCCGGGGCCGCCGGCACCTCCGGCACCTCCGGCACCTCCGGGGCCGCCGGGGCCGCCGGGACCGCCGGCGGCCCTGCGGCCGGTGGTCCCGGAGCCCGCCGCGGTGGTGAGCGGGCGGGTGCCGGTGCGGGTCTCGGCGACATGGCGGTGCCAGGCCCGTACCCGCAGCACCGACGAGACCAGCAGCGCCAGCACGGTGGCCGCCGGCCAGATCCACACCGCGAGCAGGAAGCTGCCCACCACGGTCCCCACGAAGACCGCCAGGGCGAGCGCGGCCCACAGCCGGCGCCGCCATCCGGGCCGGGTCATCCGCCGGGTCCACGGCAGCGCCCGGCGGCTCATCTGGCCCATCACCGAGTACTCGGGGTGGTAGCGCGGGCCGATGTACCAGCCGGTCCAGCACTCGATGGCGAGCAGGGCCGCCAGCGAGGGCACGCTCACCAGCCAGGCGATGAGCACGCTGGTCCGCGGCGCGAATCCCGCGACGTCGGCCAGGCCGACCAGGAAGGCGTGCGGGAAGAACAGCAGCAGCGCACCGCCGGCGGCCCGGCCCAGCACCGCCGGCAGCTCCATCCGGCGCTGCACCAACCGGAACCGTCGCGACCGCGCGTCGTCGGCGGCGAGCTCCCGGTCCCGCTCCCGGGCCCGCCGGAGCTCCCGGGCCCGCTCCAGCGCCAGCGGGTGCAGCCGCAGCGCGAGCAGCAGCCGTACCGGTTCGCCGGTGTCCTCGGCCAGACGGGTGAACCAGGGAACCCGGGCGGGCAGGGCGCGTACGGCCTCTTCCAGTTCGGCGCGGAGCGTGCGGGTGGCCTGTGCGGGGGTGGTCGCCAGACGCAGCAGATCGGCGGTGAGGGCGGGGCCGGTCGCGGTCGCGGCGCGCAGACCGTCCCGGTCGGCGGCCAGCTCGGGTATCCCGGTCAGGCGGGCGACGGCGGCCTCCCACTGCTCGACGTGGTGGTGCCAGCGGAGCTCGACGTGCTCCAGCTCCTCGCCGCCGCGCCGCGGGGCCAGCCGGCCGAGCAGGCGGTGCCGGTACACCTCGGCCATGACGTCGACGCACAACCCGTCGCCGTCGGCCGCGCGCGCGGCGAAGCCCGGCAGGTCGCGCATGCCGAGCGGGATGCCGCGGTAGCCCGGTTCCTGGTGCGGGGCCATCCAGCCGATCAGGTCGACCAGGGTGCCCGGGCCCGGTGCTCTGCGCCGCCGCAGTGCCTCCAGCAGCCGGTCGAGCGCCTCGGCCCGGGCGGGGTCGTGCTCCGGGCGGAACCCGGCGAGCCAGCGGGCCAGCCGCTCCCGTTCCCTGGCCCGGGCCAGCCGCCGGGTCATGGCCTGCCAGTCCGCGTCGAACTCCTCGCCCAGGAGCGCCGGATCGGTGAAGCTCCGGCCCACGTGCTCGAAGCGGGGCGCGTCGGCGCCGGGACCCGGCGGTCGGCCGGGGTCCGCGTCGGGGTCGGGGCCGTTCCCCGTGCGCGGGGGGCCCAGGTGCGCCGCCACCCGGGGGGTGCGCCGGTGCAGCCACTCCTCGACCTCCCGCGAACCCCAGCGTTCCTCCGGGGCGTTCGCCAGCAGCCCGCGGCACAGCAGCAGGACGCGCGCGTCGTCGATCCCGTCGAGTTCGAGGGCGCCCGCCTGGACCGCCTCGCTGACCGACGCCAGGGCGTGGTGCCTCTCGACCGGGTGCCGGCCGCGAGCGGCCTCGGCGACCAGGATCCCCAGCGACCACCAGTCGTCCGCCGGCCGCACGATCTGCTGCCGCAGCAGCGCCTGCGGCGAGGCGTAGCGCGGGGTGGCGGCCCAGTGGCGGGGTGCCTCGCGGGGGGTGCGGGCGACGAGCGAGATGCCGTAGTCGATCAGTACCAGGCCCTCGGCGGGCCGGACGAGGTCGGCGAGGACGAGGTTGGACGGCTTGACGTCCCGGTGCACCACCCCCGCGGCGTGCAGAGCGGTCAGGGCGCCGTGCAGCCGGCGCACCAGCGCCTCGATCTCCCCGGCCGGCAACCGCCCGCCCCGGTCCCGCAGGTAGGTCGCGAGATCCGTGCTCCCGTGCGAGGGCAGGACGTGGAACGGAGCCCCACGGGCCGTCCCCCGCTCCAGCACGTACGACAGCCCCGCGTGCAGCGGCCCGGACAGCAGCAGCCCGGTCACCTCGTCGTCCGGAGCGGCGTCGGGGTGGAACCACTTCACGACCCGCTCGGTGTCCGGTCCGGCGGCCTCCTGGTCGATCACCCGGAACACGGCCGCCCGCAGCTCCGCGGAGCGCCCCTCCTCCCGGGCCCGGTGCACGGTCTGCTCACCGCGCCGCGGCAGCCGCTCGCGCGCCAGGAAGCGTCCGGCGAGGGAGGGCGGCAGGCTGCTCGGATCACCCCGCGGATCGGGCGCGGGCCTGCCGTCGGCGGCGGGCTCCGGCTCGAACAGGGTGGGCGGGACCCCGGCCTCGTCGTCCGCGTCGGGACCACAGGGCTCGTCGGGACCACAGGGCTCGTCGGGACCGGTGGGCTCGTCGGGACCGGTGGGAAACGTCATGGCATTCACCTGCGGGCGGAAAGGACCGTGCGGTCGGAGCGGACGTACGGAGAAGCGCGACGGGGAAGGCGACCGGAGCGGTGAGGGAAGGGGGCGCGGGCGTGAAAGGGGCGCGAAAAGGGGGCGCAGAACAGAAGGAGGCCCGGAGGGGAAGGGAAGCGCATCGAAAAGGAATTCGGATACGTATGCGATTCGCATAGCCATGGCCAAGGGGCGGAATTCCTCGACGCGCAGGACGCGCAGGACGCGCAGGACGTGTACCCCGCACACACCGCGCACGACGCACAGGGCGGGGGAGCGGCAGCGCCCCCGACGCAGCCGCAGAACCGGAAAGGAACGGGCGCCCGTTTCCCGTGATCCCGGCCTCGCTTCCCGAACGCCCGGCGGTCACGGCACCCGCGCCGATAGGTTGACCGCCATGAACCCTGATGGTCTGCCGGCCCGTGCCGACCTCGTCCGGGAACTGCGGAACCTGCGCCGCGGGGGCCTGCCCGCACTGCAGTCGCTGGTGCCCCCGGGGCTGCGCGCGGTGACCCTGCACGCCGGGTACGCCCAGAGCGAGGGCGACCTCGCCGACGGGGCGGAACGGCTGATTCGCGCCGCCGCCGAGCGCCTCGGCACCGACGACCTCATAGGCCGCGCCGCCCAGCACACCTTCGGCCTGCTGCCCGGCCACCGGGGCGATCCGCCGGCGGACCGGCGCCGGGCGGCCGCACTGGTGTACGGGGTGAGCGACGAGCGGTTCCGGCACAGTCAGGAGAAACAGGTCGTCGAGCAGCTGGCGGGAGCCCTGCTGGCCGAAGCCCGCGAGCCGGGCGCACGGCCCCGTCGTCCGGGGACCGCCGGCCCGCCCGGGGCGGTGCTCCGCCCGCCCGGACCACCGCGGGCGGCGGCCGAGCCGCCCGTCCGGGTCCCGCGGACCGGGCTGCCCGGCCGGGCCGGAACCCGGCCGGTGACCGTCCATCTGGCCCCCATCGAACTGCTGCGGGACATCGACATCCTCGTCTCCCCCGAGAACGTCCACCTGGAGATGTCCAAGTCGTTCCGGCCCACCGTCTCCGGCGCGCTGCGCCGCTCGGCCGTCGTGGGCAGCGCCCCGGAGGGCCCGGTCTCGGACGTCCTCGCGGAGGAACTCGCCGCCTGGGTACGGGTCCGGCCCGGCATCCTGCCCCTGCCGCCCGGCACGGTCGTGCCCACCGGTCCGGGCGCCCTCGCCGACCGCGGGGTGCACCGCGTCTACCACGCTGCCCTGGCTGTTCCCGACGGCTACGGCTACCGCGTCGATCCCCAGAGCATCGCCACCGCCGTCGCCGCCTGCTTCGCCCGCGCCCGGCAGGACCGCGCCGACGGCCTGTCCGCCCTGCGCTCCCTCTGCTTCCCCCTGCTCGGCGCCGGCCGCGGCGGACTGGACCGCCGCACCAGCGCCGAGTGGCTGCGCTGGTCCATCGAGGACGCCCTCACCGCCGACCCCGACTGGACCGTCCACGTCGTGACCCGCTACGCGGAGGCGGCGCGGGTGTTCGAGGCGGAGGTACCGGAACCGTAGGGCGCTCGGGCCCGCCGACCCGCCCACGCCCGTCCGCCCGCTCGGGCCCGTCGGTCTGCCCGCACCTGTCTGCTCGCTCGGGTCCTCGCTCACGCCTGTCCGCCCGCTCGGGCCCGTCGGTCTGCCCACGCCCGTCTGCCCGCTCGGGCCCGTCGGTGCGCCCACGCCCGTCCGCCCGCTCGGGTCCGTCGGCTTGCCCGCATCTGTCCGCCCGCTCGGGTCCGTCGGCTTGCCCACGCCCGTCCGCCCGCTCGGGCCCGTCGGCTTGCCCACGCCCGTCTGCCCGCTCGGGCCTGTCGGTCTGCCCGCGCCCGTCTGCTCGCTCGGGTCCGTCGGCTTGCCCGCGCCCGTCCGCCCGCTCACGCCCGTCGGCTCGCCCGCACCTGTCCGCCCACTCACGCCCGCCAACTCGGCCCCCTCAGCCGGATGCCGTCCGCCGCCAGGCCGAGCTCCAGCAGCCGCAGCTCGCCACGGGCCGGCACGCCGTACACCCAGGCCCCAGCCCCAGCCCCGGCCCCGCCCCCGGCCGCCGACGCGGCCCCCGCGCCCGCCGGGCCTCCGTCCCCCGCCCGGCTCCCGGACACGGCCCCCGCCGCCTCCACGCGGAGGCTCACGCGCGGTCCCGGTGGATACGTGCGGGACAGGTGGGGCCCGTAGCGGCGGGCGCCCAGCGCGGTGCGCGGGACCAGCCGCTGGTTGGCCGAGCCGCGCCAGACCAGGTCCGTCGGCTCCGCCACCCGGAAACGTCCGGTGATCACCGCGTCCGCGTCCGTCAGCGCCGACCACACGTCGGCCGGCACCTCCTGGGGCTCATGGCCGGTGTAGACGAGCAGGTCGGCGGGCCGGCCGTGGCGGCGGCGCACCCGGTCGGCGCCCCGCAGCAGCGCGGCCAGCGCGGCGGGCTGGGCCAGCGGCTCACCGCCGCTGACCGTCAGCCCCTCGGCGCCACGGGCCAGCGCCGCGTCCCACAGCCGCAGCAACTCGCCCACGGTGACCGGCCGGCCGCCGGCCGGGTCCCACGTGTGCCGGGACATGCAGCCGGGGCAGGCCAGCGCGCACCCCTGGAACCACAGCACCAGCCGCCGGCCGGGGCCGAGCGTCTCGACGGGGAAGTAGCCGTCGGCCATCCTGACCGGCCGGTCGCCCGAGTCCCCGCCGACGGTGTCGTCCACGGTGCTGTCGTCGATGTCGTCCACGATGTTTCCGGCCATGCGCCCCCCTCGCAGTCCCCGGCCGTGCGCCCCCTCGCGCCCGTACCCCCCGTATTCGAAGATCGATTTTCGAGAAAGATCATTTTTGTTGTCGGTGGGCATACTCCGGCCGCAGTGGAAGGTGAAGACTATTCCGAGGCCCACCCGCCCCACCGGGTTTTTCGGAAGTTTTCCAGCAGGGCGGCCACAGCTTCGGTCGCGCCCCGGTCGATCTCCGGCTGTTTTCCGGACGGCCCGAAAGCGGGTGTCGGAAATCCCTCCCTGCCGCGTTCGTTTTTCGCCTAGGCTGCGCGCCAATCCCGTATCACCGGCGGAGCCGTCCGCTCCGCGAGGATGCCTTCGCCGTGCTCGCAAGATGCCCCGGGGAGGGCGCATCGGGGTATTCGAACGAGGGGGATGGAATGAGCGACGTGAAGTCCGTCCCGACGGACTACGGCCGCAGTCGCCTCACCACGCGCACCCGCTGGCGGGCCACCCGCCACGGCCGGCGCGACGGCAGGGCCGGCATCGGCACCGAGCACTACAGCCGCGGGCTCGAACGCGGACTGCGGATGACCCTGGAGGGCCTGCGGTCCCGTTTCGTCACGGAGCACGCGGAGCTCGTCGACCGCATCCACGCCGAGTCCGCGCGGATCGTGACGGAGTACGACCAGCGGCGCGAGGACGTGCCCGCGGCGCTCGCCCGCTTCGGCGGCTGGGTGTCCGAGTGGCGCACCGAGGTCACGGCCTGCCAGCAGCGCGGCCTGGCCCTCGCCGCCTGCGCCGACCAGGAGCTCACCCACTACGAGGCCGCCTACGCGCGCGCCGGCCGACGGGCCGCCGCGCCGCCTCCGGCGGGTGGCGCGGCGGCCGCCGTGCTGGACGAGACGTGGACCGGGGCACCGGACTGGATGCTCGACGACGCCCTGGTGCGGCGGGCGCTGCTGATTCTGGAGCAGAGGATCGGACCGGCGGCGGCCGCCGCCGGCCGGGGAGGACGGGGGACCGCATGACACACCCAGCCCGAAGGAAACACAGGACACACCAGCAACACGAAGCGCACCGACAAAGGGCACACCAGGAACAGGAAGCACATCACGAACACGAAGCGCACCGGGAACAGAAAGCGCACCGGGAACACATAGAGCACCGGGAACAGGGGGAACAGGGGGAACGCAGGCCGCGCGGTCCGCGCAGAGCGTGCGCCGGACCGCTGGCGGTCGCCCTGGGCGCCACGGCCGCCCTGGTGCTGACGGCGTGCGAACCGCCGGGCGGCTCCGAGCGGCTCTCCGCCGACTGCGCGGTCGTCGTCGACGGCTCCGGCTCGGGCCAGGACAGCGACGACGGCTTCCGCGCCAAGGAGAAGCTCAAGGCGACCCTGCCCCGCTTCCTCGCCGACAAGAAGTGCAAGTACGTGTCCTACGCGCCCATCACCTCGGCCTCCCTCGCCTCCTCCTGCCAGGTGCCGCGGATCGACATCGACCCGGACTCCGACACCCGTGCCGAGCGGGAGGGCCTGTGGAGCGAGACCCGCTTCCTGGCCGAGGCGGCCGCCGAGAAGATGCTGGACTGCGCCCGCAAGCGCCAGCCCGGCTCGGACGTTCTGGGCGGCCTCGACCGCGTGGCCAACGTGCCCCGCGACGGCGACGGCACCTTCCACGTGCTGGTGATCAGCGACTTCGAACAGGCCGACGCCGACTTCAAGCTGGGCCGGTACGAGCTGGACACGCAGGCGCGGCGGGACGAGGCCGTCGACGCGCTGGTGACCGGACGCGGGCTGCCGAAGCTGCCGGACACCACCGTCTACCGCGTCGGCTTCGGGATGCGCGGCGGCAAGACCACCCCCGAACGCGTCGAGCAGATGGGCCAGTTCTGGCAGCAGGTCCTGGAGAAGGAGGTGAAGGTCGATGTCGACGACGGATACGGGGCCTGAGGAGCCCCGCCGGCTCCGGGAACGGCTCCGGTTCCGCCGTGGCGAGGGCCGCGCCCCCGGCCTCGGCGGCACCGGTGGCACCCCGCCGCGCGGGCACGTGCCGCCGACCGAGACCAAGGAGGCCAGACGCCTGCTCGCGCAGGCCGAGTCGGCCGGCCGCCGCGCCGTCGCCGAGGGCACCCTCAACCCGTACGTCCTCGCCTCCGTCCACCGCCTGCCCTACCTGGGCCGGCTGACCGGCCTGCGCGGCCACGCCCGGGACCGGGTCGTGGCCGGGCACCACGAGCGGGAGGAGCGGGAACTGCGGGCCTCGGCACGGCTGTACGCCGAGACGGCGGCCCGGGAGCAGGCGGCCCGCCAGGCCCGGGACGCGCAGCAGGAGGAGACGCGCCGCCACCGGGCCGCGGCCGCGGGCCTGGACCGGGTGGCGAACCGGATGGCGGCCCGGGAGGACCGCCGGGACCGGATGGTGCCCTGGCTGGTGGGCCGTATCGGCGCGGGCCGGGGCACCGGCCCGGACGACGGCGACGGCGCCGGTGCGGCGGGATGGGACACCGGGCCCGGTGGGCGGTCCGACCCCGCCGGGCAGCCGTACGACGCCGACCTGGACGACGACTCCGAGGTGTACGCCGACCCCGTTCCGGTGCCCGCGGGCGGCATCGCCTGGGAGGGCCTCACGGAGAGCTCGGCCCTGGCCCGCTGGCCCCGGCTGTTCCTCGCCGGACTGCTGGTGCTCGTCGAACTCCCCGTCTACATCACGCTGTTCCTGGCGATCCACGACGGGACGGCGGAGGGCCGGATCAGCGCCTACCTGCTGTCGGCGGCCGTCGGCGTCGTCATGACGGCCGGGCCGTTCCAGGCCGGACGCCAGTGGCGGCGACGGGGCGCCACCGCCTCGCTGCGGGTGGTGCTGCCGGTCGCGGCCGCGCTCGCCTCGCTGTGGGGCGTGGCCGCCTGGTACCTGGGCGACCTGCGGGCCCGGATCGTGTTCCGGGACGACAGCTCCTCGTCCGCCGCCCTGGACGCCCTGGCACGGTCGCTGGGCGTCGAGGAGCGGCCGCCCGCGCCGCCGACGCTGCTGGAGCAGCTCAGCCTCGACGAGCACACCGTCAGCGTGATGTTCATCGCGCTGCTGCTGCTCTCCGGCGGGATCGCCTTCCTGCTGGCGCTCTCCGAGGAGCACCCCTTCGTCGCCGCCTACCGGCACCACCTCAAGCGGCTGCGCAAGGCCGGGACCAGGCTGGCCGAGGCGGAGGCCGCGGCCGCGGGGGCCCAGCGGGACAAGGACACCGCGCAGGAGCGGCGCCACGCGCGCGCCGAGGCGCTGGCCGCCGAACTGACGGCGGTGGACGCCGTCTTCGAGGCGGCCGCCCACGCCTACCTGGACGGCGTCCAGGCGGCCTCGCACGACCCGGCGGTCACGGAGGGGGCCATGCGGCTGTCCGCGCGGTACCCGCTGCTGCCGGAGCCGCCGCTTCCGTCCACGCGCTGACCGAAACCGGCCGGGCCGAGCCGGCGGGGCGGAGCCGGCCGGGCTGAGCCGGCGGGGCGGAACCGGCCGGGCTGAGCCGGCGGGGCTGAGCCGGCGGGGCGGAGCCGGCGGGGCCGAGCCGGCCGGGGGCCGGGCTGAGCCGGCGGGGCTGAGCCGGCGGGGCGGAGCCGGCGGGGCCGAGCCGGCCGGGGGCCGGGGCTCTCAGGAGGCCAGCCAGGCGTCCACTCCTTCCAGGAGCTTGCGCCGGACCTCCTCCGGCGCCGCCGAACCCCGCACCGACTGGCGGGCCAGCTCCGCCAGCTCCGCGTCCGTGAAGGCGTGGTGCCGACGGGCCAGCTCGTACTGGGCCGCCAGTCGGGAGCCGAACAGGAGCGGGTCGTCGGCGCCCAGGGCCATCGGGACGCCCGCCTCGAACAGCGTGCGCAGCGGCACGTCCCCGGGCTTGTCGTAGACGCCCAGGGCGACGTTCGAGGCGGGGCACACCTCGCAGGTCACGCCCCGGTCGGCCAGGCGCTTCAGCAGCCGCGGGTCCTCCGCCGCGCGCACCCCGTGCCCGATCCGCGAGGCGTGCAGATCGTCCAGGCAGTCGCGGACCGAGGCGGGGCCGGTGAGCTCGCCCCCGTGCGGGGCGGAGAGCAGGCCGCCCTCGCGGGCGATGGCGAAGGCCCGGTCGAAGTCCCTCGCCATGCCCCGGCGTTCGTCGTTGGAGAGCCCGAAGCCGACCACGCCCCGGTCCGCGTACCGCACCGCCAGGCGGGCCAGCGTCCGCGCGTCCAGCGGGTGCTTCATCCGGTTGGCGGCGACCAGCACCCGCATGCCCAGCCCGGTCTCCCGCGACGCCGTCTCCACCGCGTCCAGGATGATCTCCAGCGCCGCGATCAGCCCGCCCAGCCGGGGGGCGTACGAAGTGGGGTCGACCTGGATCTCCAGCCAGCCCGAACCGTCCCGCACGTCCTCCTCGGCGGCCTCCCGCACCAGGCGCTGTATGTCCTCGGGCTGCCGCAGGCACGAGCGGGCCGCGTCGTACAGGCGCTGGAAGCGGAACCAGCCCCGCTCGTCCGTCGCCCGCAGTCTCGGCGGCTCCCCGCCGTGCAACGCGTCGGTCAGCGCCTCGGGCAGGCGCACCCCGTACTTGTCGGCCAGCTCCAGCAGGGTGGCGGGCCGCATCGAACCGGTGAAGTGCAGGTGCAGATGGGCCTTCGGCAGCTCAGAGACATCACGTACACGCTCCATCCCAGGATCCTGCCGTACGGCCCCCATGTCCCGGAAGCGGATTCCCCCTACGGGGGCTTGCCGCACGAAGAAACGGGCCGCCCCCCGCAGGAGACGGCCCGTACCCGGCGCGGAAGACGTCAGTCCCTGGCCTCGGCCAGCAGCTTCTGGATCCGGCTCACGCCCTCGACGAGGTCCTCGTCGCCCAGCGCGTACGACAGACGCAGGTAGCCCGGCGTGCCGAACGCCTCGCCCGGGACGACCGCGACCTCGGCCTCCTCCAGGATCAGCGCCGCCAGCTCGACGGTGTCCTGCGGGCGCTTGCCGCGGATCTCCTTGCCGAGCAGGCCCTTCACCGACGGGTACGCGTAGAACGCGCCCTCGGGCTCGGGGCACAGGACGCCGTCGATCTCGTTGAGCATCCGCACGATCGTCCTGCGGCGCCGGTCGAAGGCCTCGCGCATCTGCGCCACCGCCTCCAGGCCGCCGGAGACGGCCGCGAGGGCGGCCACCTGCGCGACGTTGGAGACGTTCGACGTGGCGTGCGACTGGAGGTTCGTCGCCGCCTTCACCACGTCCTTCGGGCCGATGATCCAGCCGACCCGCCAGCCCGTCATCGCGTACGTCTTCGCCACGCCGTTGACCACGATGCACTTGTCGCGCAGCTCGGGCAGGAGCGTCGGCAGCGAGGTGAACTCGGCGTCACCGTAGACGAGGTGCTCGTAGATCTCGTCCGTCAGCACCCACAGGCCGTGCTCCACGGCCCAGCGGCCGATCGCGGCGGCCTCCTCGGCGCCGTAGACCGCGCCGGTCGGGTTGGAGGGGGAGACGAAGAGCACGACCTTCGTCTTCTCGGTGCGGGCGGCCTCCAGCTGCTCCACGGAGACCCGGTAACCGGTCGTCTCGTCGGCCACCACCTCGACCGGCACGCCGCCCGCGAGGCGGATCGACTCGGGGTACGTCGTCCAGTAGGGCGCGGGCACGATGACCTCGTCGCCAGGGTCGAGGATCGCGGCGAAGGCCTCGTAGATGGCCTGCTTGCCGCCGTTGGTGACGAGGATCTGCGACGGGTCGACCTCGTAGCCCGAGTCGCGCAGCGTCTTCGCGGCGATCGCGGCCTTCAGCTCGGGCAGGCCGCCGGCCGGCGTGTAGCGGTGGTACTTCGGGTTCTTGCAGGCCTCGATCGCGGCCTCGACGATGTAGTCCGGGGTCGGGAAGTCGGGCTCACCGGCGCCGAAGCCGATCACCGGACGCCCGGCGGCCTTCAGGGCCTTGGCCTTGGCGTCCACGGCGAGGGTGGCGGACTCGGAGATCGCGCCGACTCGGGCGGAGACCCGGCGCTCGGTGGGAGGGGTTGCAGCGCTCATGGACCCCATGTTTTCAGACACGAAACCGGCCCGGCACACGGGTTTCACGGACTGAACATCCGCGGGCAGACCGCTGAACACCCGTGCGGATCCGGGCGGCGTCCGGGCGGTGGCCTGCGTGATCTTCCGGCGGATTCCCGGCGATCTTCCGCCCGGGGCGCCCCACAGGGCACTTTCCGTTCGACGGAGCGCGCAGGACCACGTACACTCCTACGTCGTTGGCCCTCTACAGCCGTGCCACGACCGGTGCACACCGAGCACCCGGGCGGATGCGGTACGTTGGGGGACACCACAAAGGGTCGTAGCTCAATTGGTAGAGCACTGGTCTCCAAAACCAGCGGTTGGGGGTTCAAGTCCCTCCGGCCCTGCTACACACACCTTCGCCAGGGATGTGTGCGCATGTACGTACAGCAATGCACCGCCGTGCGGCTCAAACCGGGCGCGGCACGGCCACGACCCGGAATCAGGTGAGGACGAATGGCGGATGCCGTGGGCTCCATCGATACGCCTGATGCCCAGGACGAGGTGCCTGAGGCCCAGAAGAAGGCCCGCAAGGGCGGCAAGCGCGCCAAGAAGGGCCCGCTGAAGCGACTCGCCCTCTTCTACCGCCAGATCGTCGCGGAACTCCGCAAGGTGGTCTGGCCCTCGCGGAGCCAGCTGACGACGTACACGACCGTGGTGATCGTCTTCGTGGTCATCATGATCGGCCTGGTGACCGTGATTGACTATGGACTCAGCCACGCCGCCAAGTACGTCTTCGGCTGAGCCGAGAGCGAAGGGCGCCGGGTGATCGGCGCCCCTTTCGCGTGTTCCACCCCTATGTATCCAGGAAGAAGCAGCCACCGTGTCTGACCAGAACCTGAACGACGCCATCGAGCCCGACGAGGTCGACGACGAGCTCGACATCGTCGAGGGCGCGGACGAGGACCTGGACGAGTTCGAGGCTGCCGACGCCGAGGCGGGCGAGCCCGCCGAGGAAGCCGCGCTCCACGTCGAGGAACAGGACGAGGACGAGGAGGAGGCCGACGAGGCCGCCGCCGAGGACGAGGAGGAGGCCGAGGAAGAGCCGGCCGAGCCCGTCGACCCCGTCGCCGCCCTGCGCGAGGAGCTGCGCACGCTGCCCGGCGAGTGGTACGTCATCCACACCTACGCCGGCTACGAGAACCGGGTGAAGACCAACCTGGAGCAGCGCGCCGTCTCGCTGAACGTCGAGGACTACATCTTCCAGGCCGAGGTGCCGCAGGAGGAGGTCGTCCAGATCAAGAACGGCGACCGCAAGACGATCAAGCAGAACAAGCTCCCGGGTTACGTCCTCGTCCGCATGGACCTGACGAACGAGTCCTGGGGCGTCGTCCGCAACACCCCCGGCGTCACCGGCTTCGTGGGCAACGCCTACGACCCGTACCCGCTGACCCTGGACGAGATCGTCAAGATGCTCGCCCCGGAGGCCGAGGAGAAGGCCGCCCGCGAGGCCGCCGAGGCCGAGGGCAAGCCGGTTCCGCAGCGCAAGGTCGAGGTCCAGGTCCTGGACTTCGAGGTCGGCGACTCGGTCACCGTCACCGACGGCCCGTTCGCCACGCTGCAGGCCACGATCAACGAGATCAACGCCGACTCGAAGAAGGTCAAGGGCCTCGTCGAGATCTTCGGCCGCGAGACCCCGGTCGAGCTGAGCTTCGACCAGATCCAGAAGAACTAGTTCGTTCTGGAACACATGCCTCCGAACAGGTCAGACGGGCTGTTGAAGCCGGTCTGACCTGCTCGGTTTTTGGCCGCGCATCCATACCCGTTATCGTTGTGCGGTATGCCTGCGTCCGGAGTGGCTTGGCGGCTGTCCCGAACGCAGGCAGGGACCCGAACCGAAAGGACCCGGAGAGCAATGCCTCCCAAGAAGAAGAAGGTCACGGGGCTTATCAAGCTCCAGATCAACGCCGGTGCGGCGAACCCGGCCCCGCCGGTCGGCCCCGCGCTCGGTCAGCACGGCGTCAACATCATGGAGTTCTGCAAGGCCTACAACGCCGCGACCGAGTCGCAGCGTGGCTGGGTGATCCCGGTGGAGATCACGGTCTACGAGGACCGCTCCTTCACCTTCGTCACCAAGACTCCGCCGGCCGCGAAGATGATCCTCAAGGCCGCTGGTGTCGAGAAGGGCTCCGGCGAGCCGCACAAGACCAAGGTCGCCAAGATCACCGAGGCGCAGGTCCGCGAGATCGCCCAGACCAAGCTCCCCGACCTCAACGCCAACGACCTGGACGCCGCCGCGAAGATCATCGCCGGTACCGCGCGTTCCATGGGCGTCACGGTCGAGGGCTGACCCTCAGCCCCGTAGCACCTTCGTAGAAACGCGGCTCCGGCCGCACGTGGAAGGGCCCGCTCGGCCCGGACCACGACTCCTCTTCAGCACACAGGAGCAGTAGTGAGCAAGCGCAGCAAGTCTCTCCGCGCTGCGGACGCCAAGATCGACCGGGACAAGCTCTACGCCCCGCTCGAGGCCGTCCGTCTCGCCAAGGAGACCTCCACGACCAAGTTCGACGGCACCGTCGAGGTCGCCTTCCGTCTGGGTGTCGACCCGCGCAAGGCCGACCAGATGGTCCGTGGCACCGTGAACCTGCCGCACGGCACCGGCAAGACCGCCCGGGTCCTGGTCTTCGCGACCGGTGACCGTGCTGCGGCCGCGGAGGCCGCGGGCGCCGACATCGTCGGCTCCGACGAACTGATCGACGAGGTCGCCAAGGGCCGCCTGGACTTCGACGCCGTCGTCGCCACCCCGGACCTCATGGGCAAGGTCGGCCGCCTCGGCCGCGTGCTCGGTCCCCGTGGCCTGATGCCGAACCCGAAGACCGGCACCGTCACCCCGGACACCGCCAAGGCCGTGACCGAGATCAAGGGTGGCAAGATCGAGTTCCGCGTCGACAAGCACTCGAACCTGCACTTCATCATCGGCAAGTCGTCCTTCGACGACACCAAGCTGGTGGAGAACTACGCGGCGGCCCTGGAGGAGATCCTCCGTCTGAAGCCGTCCGCCGCCAAGGGCCGCTACATCAAGAAGGCCGCCATCAGCACCACGATCGGCCCCGGCATCCCGGTCGACCCGAACCGCACCCGCAACCTCCTCGTCGAGGAGGACCCGGCCGCTGTCTGACCGGGCCGAGCCCGAGGGCTCACCGAAGTCGGTCACGGGCCCCGCACCTGTCCAGGTGCGGGGCCCGTTCCCGTGCCGGGGCGCCGCGCCCTGGGTTAGCGTGCGGACACGGCGGACGCACAGGGGGGACCGATGAAGTGGACGGCGGGCCGCGGGGGGCTCTCACTGACGGTGGTGGCCGCACTGGCCGCCGTGACGGCCTGCACCTCCTCCCCGCAGCCCCAGGAGGACGCGGACCGTCCGACGGCACCCGCCTCGCGCACGGCCCTGCTCGCCGCCGAGCGGGCCACCGAACGCGCCGGGTCGGCCGGTGTGCGCTCCTCGGCCGTCATGGGCACCACGCTCTCCCTCGACGCCACCGGCGCCCTGGGCTGGGGCGACGGGTTCACCGGCACCCTCACCATCACGTACACGGGCGGGACGACGGCCGAGACGATGCGTGGGCTCGGCATCACCACCATGGAGGCCCGCTACCTCTCCGACGCCTACTACGCGCGCACCGGCGAGGCCTTCGCCGCCCGGACCGGCGGCAAGCACTGGATCCGGTACGCCTACGCCGACCTCCAGGGACTCGGCGCCGGCGCGAACTTCGCCGACCAGATGCGCAACATCACCCCGGACCGGTCGGTGCGGCTGCTGCTGGACTCCGACGACGTGCACACGGCCGGCGAGGAGACCGTCGACGGGCGGCCCACCACCCACTACTCGGGCACCGTCGAGATCGCGGACGTGTCCGACAGCGCCCTCAGGGAGCAACTGGAGCAGGCCGGCGTCACCGGCGAGACCGTCGACATCTGGATCGACGACCGGGACCTGCTGGTCAAGAAGGTCGAGAAGGGCCGCACGGCGGCCGGCGAGTACCGCCAGACCGCGCACTACAGCGCCTACGGCACCGAGGTCGCCGTGGAGCCCCCTCCGGCGGCCGACACCGCCGACTTCACCGTGCTCCTGGCGGAGCAGGGCGGCGGGTCCACCCCCTGAGGGGCGCCCCGGCCCGGAGCCCCGTACGGGCGGATTTGCTTGACAGCGCCCCGTTCCCGTACGCTCCTGACGAAGCCAAAGACCGCTGGTCGTTGCCGTGCTCTCGGAAGAGGACGCGGTGGCCGAAGGATCCGCTGACATGCGGGCGACCCGCGCAGGTGACTGTGGAAGTGCTCCCGGACGGACTCCGCCCCATGGAATTCGTTTGGTCGAGCTACGCCCCGTGCGCCTGCGCCGGGGCGTTTCGTCTGTCCCGGCCCCTTCCGAGCGGTCGTCATCACCCGGAAGGAGGCCGACGCTCATGGCAAGGCCCGACAAGGCTGCCGCGGTAGCCGAGCTCGCGGAGCAGTTCCGCAGCTCGAACGCCGCCGTGCTGACCGAGTACCGGGGTCTCACCGTGGCGCAGCTCAAGACGCTGCGCCGTTCGCTCGGTGAGAACGCCCAGTACGCCGTGGTGAAGAACACGCTGACCAAGATTGCGGCCAACGAGGCCGGGATCTCGACGCTCGACGACCTGTTCAACGGTCCGACGGCGGTCGCCTTCGTCACCGGTGACCCGGTGGAGTCGGCGAAGGGTCTTCGTGACTTCGCCAAGGACAACCCGAACCTCGTCATCAAGGGCGGTGTCCTTGACGGCAAGGCGCTGTCCGCCGACGAGATCAAGAAGCTTGCGGACCTCGAGTCCCGCGAGGTTCTGCTCGCCAAGCTGGCGGGCGCTCTGAAGGGCAAGCAGACGCAGGCTGCTCAGGTCTTCCAGGCGCTCCCGTCGAAGCTCGTCCGCACCGTGGACGCGCTCCGTGCCAAGCAGGACGAGCAGGGCGGTGCCGAGTAACTCGGCTCGCGAAATGACCGCGGCCTGAGGCAGTCCGCCCCAGGAAGTGGTCGTAGCGGGCCGAACGTACGCCCGCCATACATGTACATCCGGCACCAGCCGAATTGATTTGGAAGGAAGCCATCATGGCTCTCACCCAGGACGAACTGCTCGCCGAGTTCGAGGGCATGACCCTCATCCAGCTCTCCGAGTTCGTGAAGGCGTTCGAGGAGAAGTTCGACGTCACCGCCGCCGCCGCGGTCGCCGTCGCGGGTCCGGCCGGCCCGGCCGCCGCCGCCGAGACCGAGGAGGAGAAGGACGAGTTCGACGTCATCCTCACCGGTGCGGGCGACAAGAAGATCCAGGTCATCAAGGTCGTGCGTGAGCTGACCTCCCTGGGCCTGAAGGAGGCCAAGGACCTCGTGGACGGCGCCCCGAAGCCCGTTCTCGAGAAGGTCGCCAAGGACGCCGCCGAGAAGGCCGCCGAGTCCCTCAAGGGCGCCGGCGCCTCCGTCGAGGTCAAGTAACACCCCGCGGCCGGTGACGGCCGCAGCGGCGGCGGGAACGGCCCCCCAGGGGCTGTAACGCCCACGCACCGAAGAGCGATCATCCATCCGGGTGGTCGCTCTTCGGCGTTCCCGGAAGCGCGGCCACGGTTGCCTTGCACCCGCGTGCACGGGGGGTATGGTGATCTTCGTCGTGTCTTCGGGAACCCCCGTTCGGGCAAGGGGGCCTTGACGAACCGCACGCAGCGCGCAATTCTCAGGACGCGTCGTCACAAGGATCCGAATCCGAGGCATGGATCGACGACGAAGAGGGCAGTATCACCGTGCGTTGAGGGCAACCGGACCGAGGGCGTTGAGAACAACGAGGGTCTTGCGAAACCCGCACTGGACATCAGTGTGCCAAGTGGCTACACTGACCCTTTGCGCTGCCTGTTAGCTGTCCCCTGCCCGTCACCAGGGGCATGCCCTCACCCCAGCATCGATGATGGAACATCCCTGACCTGGGATCTCTGTCTCCTTGGGAGGGAGAGGGGCCGGTACGCGCGTAGTGAGTCCGAGCCCTCGGAAGGACCCCCTCTTGGCCGCCTCGCGCAACGCCTCGACCGCGAATACGAACAACGCTGCCAGCACCGCCCCGCTGCGCATCTCCTTTGCAAAGATCAAGGAGCCCCTCGAGGTTCCGAACCTCCTCGCGCTGCAAACCGAGAGCTTCGACTGGCTGCTCGGCAACACCGCGTGGCAGGCTCGCGTCGAGGAGGCTCTCGAGAACGGTCAGGACGTCCCCACCAAGTCCGGCCTCGAGGAGATCTTCGAGGAGATCTCCCCGATCGAGGACTTCTCCGGGTCGATGTCGCTGACCTTCCGCGACCACCGTTTCGAGCCGCCGAAGAACAGCATCGACGAGTGCAAGGACCGTGACTTCACGTACGCGGCCCCGCTCTTCGTGACGGCCGAGTTCACCAACAACGAGACCGGCGAGATCAAGTCCCAGACGGTCTTCATGGGCGACTTCCCGCTCATGACCAACAAGGGCACCTTCGTCATCAACGGCACCGAGCGTGTCGTCGTGTCGCAGCTGGTTCGTTCGCCGGGTGTCTACTTCGACTCCTCCATCGACAAGACGTCCGACAAGGACATCTTCTCCGCCAAGATCATCCCGTCCCGGGGTGCCTGGCTGGAGATGGAGATCGACAAGCGTGACATGGTCGGCGTCCGTATCGACCGCAAGCGCAAGCAGTCGGTGACCGTCCTGCTCAAGGCGCTCGGTTGGACCACCGAGCAGATCCTCGAGGAGTTCGGCGAGTACGAGTCCATGCGCGCCACCCTGGAGAAGGACCACACCCAGGGCCAGGACGACGCGCTGCTCGACATCTACCGCAAGCTGCGTCCGGGCGAGCCCCCCACGCGTGAGGCCGCGCAGACGCTGCTCGAGAACCTCTACTTCAACCCCAAGCGCTACGACCTGGCCAAGGTCGGCCGTTACAAGGTCAACAAGAAGCTGGGTGCGGACGCTCCGCTCGACGCGGGTGTCCTGACCGTCGAGGACGTCATCTCGACGATCAAGTACCTGGTGAAGCTGCACGCCGGTGAGACCGAGACGGCCGCCGACAACGGCACCAACATCGTTGTCGAGACCGACGACATCGACCACTTCGGCAACCGTCGTCTGCGCAGCGTCGGCGAGCTCATCCAGAACCAGGTCCGCACGGGTCTGGCGCGTATGGAGCGCGTCGTGCGCGAGCGCATGACGACCCAGGACGTCGAGGCGATCACGCCGCAGACGCTGATCAACATCCGGCCGGTCGTCGCCTCCATCAAGGAGTTCTTCGGCACCAGCCAGCTGTCGCAGTTCATGGACCAGAACAACCCGCTGTCGGGTCTCACCCACAAGCGCCGCCTGTCGGCCCTTGGCCCGGGTGGTCTCTCCCGTGAGCGGGCCGGCTTCGAGGTCCGCGACGTGCACCCCTCGCACTACGGCCGCATGTGTCCGATCGAGACGCCCGAAGGCCCGAACATCGGTCTGATCGGCTCGCTCGCCTCCTACGGCCGGGTCAACGCGTTCGGTTTCGTCGAGACCCCGTACCGCAAGGTCGTCGAAGGCCAGGTCACCGACGAGGTGGACTACCTGACCGCCGACGAGGAGGACCGCTTCGTCATCGCGCAGGCCAACGCCGGCCTGAACGAGGACATGCGCTTCTCCGAGAACCGCGTCCTGGTCCGCCGCCGTGGCGGCGAGGTCGACTACGTCGCCGGTGACGACGTGGACTACATGGACGTCTCGCCGCGCCAGATGGTGTCGGTCGCGACCGCCATGATCCCGTTCCTCGAGCACGACGACGCCAACCGTGCCCTCATGGGCGCGAACATGATGCGACAGGCCGTCCCGCTCATCAAGAGCGAGTCGCCGCTCGTCGGCACCGGCATGGAGTACCGCTCCGCCGTCGACGCCGGCGACGTGGTCAAGGCCGAGAAGGCGGGTGTGGTCCAGGAGGTCTCCGCGGACTACATCACCACCGCCAACGACGACGGCACGTACATCACGTACCGCCTGGCCAAGTTCGCCCGCTCCAACCAGGGCACCTCGGTCAACCAGAAGGTCATCGTCAACGAGGGCGACCGGATCATCGAGGGCCAGGTCCTGGCCGACGGTCCGGCCACCGAGAACGGCGAGATGGCGCTGGGCAAGAACCTGCTCGTGGCGTTCATGCCGTGGGAGGGTCACAACTACGAGGACGCGATCATCCTGTCGCAGCGCCTCGTGCAGGACGACGTCCTCTCCTCGATCCACATCGAGGAGCACGAGGTCGACGCCCGTGACACCAAGCTCGGCCCCGAGGAGATCACCCGGGACATCCCGAACGTCTCCGAGGAGGTCCTCGCCGACCTCGACGAGCGCGGCATCATCCGCATCGGTGCCGAGGTCGTCGCCGGCGACATCCTGGTCGGCAAGGTCACGCCCAAGGGCGAGACCGAGCTGACCCCGGAGGAGCGCCTGCTGCGCGCCATCTTCGGTGAGAAGGCCCGCGAGGTCCGTGACACCTCGCTGAAGGTGCCGCACGGCGAGATCGGCAAGGTCATCGGCGTCCGCGTCTTCGACCGCGAGGAGGGCGACGAGCTGCCGCCCGGCGTGAACCAGCTGGTCCGCGTCTACGTCGCGCAGAAGCGCAAGATCACCGACGGTGACAAGCTCGCCGGCCGCCACGGCAACAAGGGTGTCATCTCCAAGATCCTGCCCATCGAGGACATGCCGTTCCTCGAGGACGGGACCCCGGTCGACATCATCCTCAACCCGCTCGGCGTCCCGTCCCGGATGAACCCGGGACAGGTCCTGGAGATCCACCTCGGCTGGCTCGCCAGCCGCGGCTGGGACGTCTCCGGGCTCGCCGACGACTGGGCGCAGCGCCTGCAGGTCATCGGCGCCGACCAGGTCGCCCCCGGCACCAACGTCGCCACCCCGGTCTTCGACGGTGCGCGTGAGGACGAGCTCGCGGGTCTGCTCCAGCACACCATCCCGAACCGCGACGGCGAGCGCATGGTGCAGCCGACCGGTAAGGCGAGGCTGTTCGACGGCCGCTCCGGCGAGCCGTTCCCGGACCCGATCTCCATCGGGTACATGTACATCCTCAAGCTGCACCACCTGGTCGACGACAAGCTGCACGCCCGCTCGACCGGCCCGTACTCGATGATCACCCAGCAGCCGCTGGGTGGTAAGGCTCAGTTCGGTGGCCAGCGCTTCGGCGAGATGGAGGTGTGGGCCCTCGAGGCCTACGGCGCCGCGTACGCCCTCCAGGAGCTGCTGACCATCAAGTCCGACGACGTCACCGGCCGCGTGAAGGTCTACGAGGCCATCGTCAAGGGCGAGAACATCCCCGAGCCCGGCATCCCCGAGTCCTTCAAGGTGCTCATCAAGGAGATGCAGTCCCTTTGCCTCAACGTGGAGGTGCTGTCCAGCGACGGTATGTCCATCGAGATGCGTGACACCGACGAGGACGTCTTCCGCGCTGCGGAGGAGCTCGGCATCGACCTGTCCCGGCGCGAGCCGAGCAGCGTCGAAGAGGTCTGACGGGAGTTCGGTGGGGCCTTTGCGGAGGCCCCACCGATCCCGCGACCCCCGTTTCAGACCACAGACTTACAACCCTGAGAGGGATTGACGCATAGTGCTCGACGTCAACTTCTTCGACGAGCTCCGGATCGGCCTGGCCACCGCTGACGACATCCGTCAGTGGAGCCACGGTGAGGTCAAGAAGCCCGAGACCATCAACTACCGCACCCTCAAGCCGGAAAAGGACGGGCTCTTCTGCGAGAAGATCTTCGGTCCGACCCGGGACTGGGAGTGCTACTGCGGCAAGTACAAGCGTGTCCGCTTCAAGGGCATCATCTGTGAGCGCTGCGGCGTCGAGGTGACCCGCGCCAAGGTGCGCCGTGAGCGGATGGGCCACATCGAGCTGGCCGCTCCCGTCACGCACATCTGGTACTTCAAGGGCGTTCCGTCGCGGCTGGGCTACCTGCTCGACCTCGCCCCGAAGGACCTGGAGAAGGTCATCTACTTCGCGGCGTACATGATCACGTACGTCGACGAGGAGCGCCGTACGCGTGACCTGCCCTCCCTGGAGGCGCACGTCTCCGTCGAGCGGCAGCAGATCGAGAACCGCCGGGACGCCGACCTGGAGGCCCGCGCCAAGAAGCTCGAGACCGACCTGGCCGAGCTCGAGGCCGAGGGCGCCAAGGCCGACGTGCGCCGCAAGGTGCGCGAAGGCGCCGAGCGCGAGATGAAGCAGCTGCGCGACCGCGCCCAGCGCGAGATCGACCGTCTCGACGAGGTGTGGACCCGCTTCAAGAACCTCAAGGTCCAGGACCTGGAGGGCGACGAGCTGCTCTACCGCGAGCTGCGCGACCGCTTCGGCACGTACTTCGACGGCTCGATGGGTGCCGCGGCGCTGCAGAAGCGCCTGGAGTCCTTCGACCTCGACGAGGAGGCCGAGCGCCTCCGCGAGATCATCCGCACCGGCAAGGGCCAGAAGAAGACCCGTGCGCTCAAGCGCCTCAAGGTCGTCTCCGCGTTCCTGCAGACCAGCAACAGCCCCAAGGGCATGGTGCTCGACTGCGTGCCGGTCATCCCGCCGGACCTGCGTCCGATGGTGCAGCTGGACGGTGGCCGCTTCGCGACCTCCGACCTGAACGACCTGTACCGCCGTGTCATCAACCGGAACAACCGCCTGAAGCGGCTTCTCGACCTCGGCGCGCCCGAGATCATCGTGAACAACGAGAAGCGCATGCTCCAGGAGGCCGTCGACGCGCTGTTCGACAACGGCCGTCGTGGCCGTCCGGTCACCGGCCCCGGCAACCGCCCGCTGAAGTCCCTCAGCGACATGCTGAAGGGCAAGCAGGGTCGTTTCCGCCAGAACCTGCTCGGCAAGCGAGTCGACTACTCGGCGCGTTCCGTGATCGTCGTCGGCCCGCAGCTGAAGCTGCACCAGTGCGGTCTGCCCAAGGCGATGGCGCTGGAGCTCTTCAAGCCGTTCGTGATGAAGCGCCTGGTCGACCTGAACCACGCGCAGAACATCAAGAGCGCCAAGCGCATGGTCGAGCGCGGCCGCACGGTCGTGTACGACGTGCTGGAAGAGGTCATCGCGGAGCACCCGGTTCTGCTGAACCGCGCGCCCACCCTGCACCGCCTCGGCATCCAGGCCTTCGAGCCGCAGCTGGTCGAGGGCAAGGCCATCCAGATCCACCCGCTCGTCTGCACCGCGTTCAACGCGGACTTCGACGGTGACCAGATGGCCGTGCACCTGCCGCTGTCCGCGGAGGCGCAGGCCGAGGCCCGCATCCTGATGCTGTCCTCGAACAACATCCTCAAGCCCGCCGACGGCCGGCCGGTGACGATGCCGACCCAGGACATGGTCCTCGGTCTGTTCTTCCTCACCACCGACGGCGAGATGCGGGACGTCAAGGGCGAGGACCGCTCCTTCTCCTCCGTCGCCGAGGCGATCATGGCCTTCGACGCGGGTGAGCTCTCGCTCCAGTCGAAGATCGACATCCGCTTCCCGGTCGGCACCATCCCGCCGCGCGGCTGGACCCCGCCGGCGCCGGAGGAAGGCGACGAGCAGCTCGGCGAGGCCGAGTGGCAGCAGGGTGACAGCTTCCGTCTGAAGACCACGCTGGGCCGTGCGCTCTTCAACGAGCTGCTCCCCGAGGACTACCCGTTCGTCGACTACGAGGTCGGCAAGAAGCAGCTCTCCGAGATCGTCAACGACCTCGCCGAGCGCTACCCGAAGGTCATCGTGGCGGCGACGCTCGACAACCTGAAGGCGTCCGGCTTCTTCTGGGCCACCCGCTCCGGTGTGACCGTCGCCATCTCCGACGTCGTCGTCCCCGAGGCGAAGAAGGAGATCGTCCGCGGCTACGAGGCGCAGGACGAGAAGGTCCAGAAGCAGTACGAGCGCGGTCTGATCACCAAGGACGAGCGCACGCAGGAGCTCATCGCGATCTGGACCAAGGCGACCAACGAGGTCGCCGAGGCGATGAACGACAACTTCCCGAAGACCAACCCGATCTTCATGATGGTGAACTCGGGTGCACGAGGCAACATGATGCAGATGCGTCAGATCGCCGGTATGCGTGGTCTGGTGTCGAACGCGAAGAACGAGACGATCCCGCGTCCGATCAAGGCGTCGTTCCGTGAGGGTCTGTCCGTGCTGGAGTACTTCATCTCCACGCACGGTGCCCGTAAGGGTCTGGCGGACACCGCGCTGCGGACCGCCGACTCCGGTTACCTCACCCGTCGTCTGGTCGACGTCTCCCAGGACGTCATCATCCGCGAGGAGGACTGCGGCACCGAGCGCGGCCTCAAGCTGGCGATCGCCGAGCGCGGCGAGGACGGTGTCCTGCGCAAGACGGGCAACGTCGAGACGTCCGTGTACGCGCGCTGCCTCGCCGAGGACATCGTGGTCGACGGCAAGGTGCTGGCCCCGGCCGGCACCGACCTCGGCGACGTGCTCATCGACGAGCTGGTCAAGCACGGCGTGGGGACGGTCAAGACCCGCTCGGTCCTGACCTGCGAGTCCGCCGTCGGCACCTGCGCCATGTGCTACGGCCGCTCGCTGGCCACCGGCAAGCTGGTCGACATCGGTGAGGCGGTCGGCATCATCGCCGCCCAGTCCATCGGTGAGCCCGGTACCCAGCTGACGATGCGTACCTTCCACACCGGTGGTGTGGCCGGTGACGACATCACCCAGGGTCTGCCGCGTGTCGTCGAGCTCTTCGAGGCCCGTACCCCGAAGGGTGTCGCCCCGATCTCCGAGGCCTCCGGCCGCGTCCGGATCGAGGAGACCGAGAAGACCAAGAAGATCGTCATCACGCCGGACGACGGCAGCGACGAGACGGCGTACCCGATCTCGAAGCGCGCCCGTCTGAAGGTCGAGGAGGGCGAGCACGTCGAGGTGGGCCAGCAGCTCACCGTGGGTACCCAGAACCCGCACGACGTGCTGCGCATCCTGGGCCAGCGTGCCGTCCAGGTCCACCTGGTCGGCGAGGTCCAGCGGGTGTACAACTCGCAGGGTGTGTCGATCCACGACAAGCACATCGAGATCATCATCCGGCAGATGCTGCGCCGTGTGACGATCATCGAGTCCGGCGACGCCGAGCTGCTGCCCGGCGAGCTGGTCGAGCGCTCGAAGTTCGAGACCGAGAACCGTCGTGTGGTGCAGGAGGGCGGTCACCCGGCCTCCGGTCGTCCGCAGCTCATGGGTATCACCAAGGCCTCGCTGGCCACGGAGTCGTGGCTGTCGGCGGCGTCCTTCCAGGAGACGACCAGGGTCCTCACGGACGCGGCGATCAACGCCAAGTCCGACTCCCTGATCGGCCTCAAGGAGAACGTCATCATCGGTAAGCTCATCCCGGCCGGTACGGGTCTGTCCCGCTACCGCAACATCCGGGTGGAGCCGACCGAGGAGGCGAAGGCCGCGATGTACTCGGCCGTCGGCTACGACGACATCGACTACTCGCCGTTCGGCACGGGCTCCGGCCAGGCCGTTCCGCTGGAGGACTACGACTACGGTCCGTACAACCAGTAAGCGGGAATGAGTCGAAGGGCGGTCCCCCCGTACGTCACGTACGGGGGGACCGCCCTTCGGCGTGCGTGGGGGTGACAGGCCCTAGCGGCCGGTGAGCTCCCAGGCGGCGACGGCCGCCGTCGCCATGGCGGCCAGGGCGCCGATGCTGGCGACCGGCCAGCGGGAGCGTTCCAGGGCGTCGAGGCGCTGCTCGTGGTCGGCCAGTTGCTTGTCGGTCTGGTCGCTGCGCTGGACCAGCAGCGCGAGCTGGCCGTCGGCGCGGGCGAAGCCGGCCTCCACGGTGCCGCGCAGCCGCTCCAGCTCCACGGCGACCGCGGCCGGATCGGAGAGGGGTTCGTTCACACGTCGCTCTTTTCGCTGTGCGGGGTCTCCGTGCGCAGCCACGACGGCAGCAGGGCCTGTACGGCCGGCAGGGCCATGACGCGGGTCACGGCACCGGCCACGGCCAGGGCTCCGGCGACCCAGGGCAGGGTCTCGGGGACGCCCACGGTGTCGACGACCGTCGGCAGCAGGACGCACAGGCCGACGGCGGTTTGCAGAACGGTGCGCAGGGCCCGCTTCGCGGCCACTGACATGGGGGGTACCTCGCTCTGGTGCGGTGATCAGGAGCTGTACGGGACCTTCAGCGCGGCCCAGGACGTCGCGCCGGGCCAGCCGTCGGCGTCGGCCCCGCTGTAGCCGAGCTTGCGCTGCCACTTGGCGTAGGACGCCCGGTCGGCCTCGGTCCACTGGGGTCCGGGGCCTTCGGCGTACGCCGAGCAGCCGACCGCCACCAGGCGCTTGCCCATCGCGGTGACGATCGCCGACTTCGGCTTCTTCTTGAACCAGTCGGCCCCCGGGAAGGGCTGGTACGTGGGCTTGGCGGAGCCGGAGCCGGAGCCGGAGGTCGAGCCGGTCGCGGGGGTGGTGGTGGCCTTGGTCAGACGGGCCGCGATGCGGGAGCGCAGGTCGGACATGGCGAAGCCACGCGGGTCGATCTTGGCGCTGGTCCACTCCTTGTGGCCGATGACCGAGCGGGCGCTCCACCCGTGCGCCCGGCACAGGGCGGCCGAGGCCCGCACGATCGCCTCCAGCTGCGCCTCCGGCCACGGGTCCTTGCCGTCGCCGAGGTTGACGCACTCGAAGCCGTAGAAGTGGGTGTTGCCGTCCGTGGTGCGCTGGTTCGGGGCGGGCAGCGTCGCCTTCTCCGCGGCGACCGCGGCGAGGACGTCGGGGTCGCCGGCGCCGGCGTGGTTGGCGCGGCCGTTGCCGACGAGGTGGACGGTGCCGTCCTTGGCGATCACGCCGTGGCAGAGCGGGCCGGGCAGGTCGGAGTGGCCGTTGAAGCAGAGGCTCACGGTGGAGCTGGTGCCGGTGGTGACGGTGTGGTGGACGACCACACCGTTGACCGGGCCCCAACTGCCCTTGTGATTACGGTTGTTGGTGCGCCAGCCGTCGTGTTCGACGACGGTGACGCCCTCGGCCCGCAGCGCGGACACGAGGGCGGTGGCGGAGAGGGGGTTGGCCATGGGCGGTGCCTCCCGGAGTGGTGCGGGCATGAGAAGACCCCGGCCGGTGGGGGCGGCTCGGGGTCGGGGGTGGTGCGGTGGGGGTGAGCGGGATCGGCGGTGTCAGACGGTGGTGTCGGTGGTGGTTTCGTTGGTGGTTTCGGTGGTGGTTTCGGTGGCGGTGTCGACGGTGGTGTCCGTCCCGGTGTCGGTGCCGGAGCTGTCGTCGGTGCCCGTGTCGGTACCTGTGTCGGTGTCCGTGCCCGTTCCGGTGTCCGTGCCCGTGGTCGGGTCGGTCTCGCCGCCGGTGTCCGAGCCGTCGTCGCCGTCACCGCTGCCGTCGTCCGGTGTCCACGCCGCGCACAGCGCCACGTACGCCGCCGTGTGGGCCTGGAAGTCCGCCAGTGCGGCGGCGACCGCCCGCTGGACGGCCGTCTGGTCGGGGACGACCGGGTCCGTGCCGACGGGCATGACGGTGACGCGGCCGTAGCCGCGCAGGACGGCGCCCTCCTCCCCGGTCTCGCTGAACTGGGCGGTGACGTTTACGGGGGAGTAGGTGCCGGTGATCGAGTCGGGCGCGATGATGTCGCTGAGGCTGGTGTCGGTGACGTTGACGTGGACCGTGTGGCCCGCCTCGACGAGGGTGGCGCGGCCGGCGAAGTCGATCGCGAGGCCCCAGGGCTGGCTGGTGTCGATGTCCATGGGTGCGGTCCCTTCCTCGGGTGTCAGCTCTGGCGGCCGTACATGAGCACGGGGTTGGCGTAGACGGTTCCGGCCGTGGCGAGTGCCTGGATCTCGACCTTGAGCAGGGTGCCCCAGACCGAGGAGAAGTCGTCGCTGATCAGATCGGAGTGATCGAAGTTGGAGCCGGCGGTGACGGCGGTGCCCCACGGGTTGCCGTTGACGAGCACCTGTACGGAGCCGGCCCCTCCGGAGCTGGCCTTCGTGTGGACCAGGAGCCGCATCCTCGGCTGCCAGACGATGTTGTACGACATCGCGATGGTCGTGTAGGCGGCCGCCGTGGTCTGCGGCCAGCGGGTGACCGTGCTGTCCTGCGGGGGCAGCATGGGCAGCCAGGGCCGGGCGAGGCCCCCGCTGACGACGTCGTCCGCGAAGACCTCACGGCCGCCGTTGTCGAAGATCCGCAGCGGCTGGAGCGCGGTGCTGGAACCGTGCCCGTCGTGCAGGCTCATCGCGAGGGAACCGGTCTGGCGGCGGATCGCCATGCCGTACTCGTCGCCGCTCCACGCTCCGACCGCGAACACGGCCGCACCGCCGCCCGGCGGCCGCACGACCAGGTAGCCGCCGTCGGTGATCTCCACCCCGCCGCCGGAGACCTTGTTGAGCGCCGGCCGGTTGTTGACGGCCGTCGACAGTTGCTGGATCCGGCGTTCCATCTGGGTCAGCCGGTCGATGATGTCTTCGGGGAGCTGGGGCATCAGGCGGCCTCCTCCAGGTAGAGCTCGGCGGTGTCGGGACGGCCCCGCTGGGCCGGGCTCACCTTGACCCCGATGATCCGGTAGCGGGCGTCGAGGCCCTCGGTCCACCACTCGTCGGTGATCCGGATCCGGACCGTGCGGCCGAGCAGCGCCGGCGGCACCAGGTCGTCGAGGCGGACGGTGATCTCGGGGATGACCACCGCGCCGGTGCCCGCGTCCAGTTCCGCGCCGGCCAGGGCGTTCAGGGTGTCGGGGTCGGTGATGTCGTTGTGGTCGGAGGACAGGTCGATGCGCGGGTAGCCCGCCTTCTCGATCAGGTCCGTCGCGACCGCGACCTTGGAGGTCAGCGGCCGGGACTCCTCGGCCTGGTTGGTGTTGACGGAGGCGCCGCGGGCGCGGGACGTGGTGCCGCCGCGGGTGGCGTCGCGGGGGAAGGAGTACGACAGGATCGTGCCCGGCCGGTCCATCACCAGGTCGCTGCTGCCGATCTCGACCCTGGGGCTGCCCAGGCGCAGCCGGCGCACCCGCGCCCCGGTGGCCGGGTCGCGGTAGACGGCGATGTGGTGCTCGAAGCCGTTCTCCAGGGAGGCGAGCGCGTCGATCGCCTCCAGGTAGACGGTCTCGTCGCCGTCCCGGTAGGTGACGGAGCGCTTCACCCCGGAGTGCTCGGTCCCGTACGTGACGCCGATGCCGCCGCCCGGCAGCGCGGTCTGGAGATCGGTCCACAGACCGCGGACGATGTCGAACTGGTACTGGTCGGCGAAGTCCAGCTTGTACGCGGCGTCGTAGGCGTCGGTGGTCGCCCGGATGCGGCGGCGGCCCGCGTACGACTCGAACGTGGCCGCCTGGATGCCGAGGGTGAGGACGCCCCGGTCGTCGCTCTGGAGCGTGGACGTCCAGATGATGCCGCCCCACCACAGGTCGTCGCCGCGCTGGAGGTACACCGAGGTGCGGCCCTCCTCGATGCGGCGGACCCGGGCGGCCATCGCCGCGTCGGGCACGGGGATGGTGCCCGACAGGGAGCCGGCCTTGCCGATGTAGTCGTCGACGGTGACGTCGCGCAGCGGCAGGATGTCGATGGTGCGGTCGGTGAGCAGGTCGCAGAAGATCGCGCGGTAGGGGGTGTTGATCGTCGTCATGAGGCGGCCTCGTAGGTGGCGGTGCCGAGGACGGAGTTCCCGCTCGCCCAGGTCCACGGTGAGACGGAGTCCACGAGACCGGTGTTGGTGAGCGCGACCCCGCTGGAGCGGCCGGTGGAGATCACCAGTTCGAATGTGGTGGTGGTGGGGATCTGCACGCGCGAGACGATCCGGGTGGTGTTGTCCACGCCGAGTTCGGCGAAGCCGACGACCGACTGGGCGCCCGAGGCCGGCACCGGCAGGGAGAACCGCCAGTTGTCCGTGGTGGCCGGGCTGGTGCCGAAGCTGGTGGTGCTGCCGAAGACGATCGCGAAGTTGCAGTGCACGGTCCTGCCGGACTTCACGTACCGACAGCTCACCGTGGCGTTGCCGTACGACGGTGCCGCGAGGCCGCTGTTGGTCGTCCACGCCGGCGTCCAGCTCTGCCAGGTCGGCAGGACCGGGTAGTCGGCCCAGGCGGTGCCGTTCCAGCGCTGGAGCTGGCCGTTGAGGTCCCGGTACTGGCCGGGGTAGGCGCCGTTGGTGGTGTCGGTGGTGACGGGCAGGATGCCGCCGGCCGAGACCGTGGCCGTGCGGCGCCCGGTGAGCGCCGTGGCCCAGGGGATGCCGCCGGTGCCCGCGCTGGTGCCCGCGGGGACCAGCACCTCGTACAGCGGGAGGGACAGGCCGGGCGCGGTGGGGACCGTCGGCAGGGCGGCGGCCGTGCCCTCGACGATCTCGACGGCGGCCTCGTAGCGGCCTTCGCCGTCGTGGTCGTGGTCGTACACCCGCAGGACGACCAGGTCGATCCGGCCGTACTGCGGGTTGCCGTCGCTGAAGGTGAGGGGCAGGTACTCGGTCAGGGCGACCGGGTAGGCGCCCCGGGTGTCGGTGCTCTGCACGACGGCCCGGCCGGGGCTGACCGTCGCGCTCATGGCGCCGCTGGTGCCGGTCAGCGTGAAGCCGGAGATGCGGTACTGGCCGTCGGAGGAGCCCGGCAGGATGCCGGAGCGGGTGGCGACGGGCGAGGTCGGGGTGAGGGCGCCGAGCGAGACGAGCCGGGTGTCCTCTCGGGACTGGCCGTCGGGGGACAGCCAGCCGGAGCGTACGGGCATGATCAGCTCCTTGTCGTGAGGGGAGGGGTCAGGCGGTCGGGTCGACGCGCATGAAGATGTTGTCGAACCAGCAGGTCACCGCGGCGTCGCTGGAGCGGTGCATGGCGGTCATCGTGTAGACCGTGCCGGGCGTGAGGCCGTACAGCCGCCACATGGTCGCGACCGAGCCGGCGACCGGGCCGCCGTAGGAGGCCGCGTACTCGTCGTTCGGCGTGAAGACCACCGTGCTGCCCTGGGTGATCTGCGGGGCCATGAACGCGGTGGCGGTGCTGTTGTCCTTCGTCGAGATGCGGGCGCCGAAGTGCAGCAGCACCGCGCCGGTGCCCGGGGCGGTGAAGTTCAGCGTCAGCGCGGTGACCGTCGTCTCGACCAGGGCTGCCGTGTACGTCGTGGACGTGGTGGACCCGGCGTCGAGGGACGAGGTGAACCACGGGGTCGTCACGGCCGGCGCCCACACCGAGCCGTTCCACCGCTGGAGCGTGCCGGTGGACGAGTCGCGGTACTGGCCGGTGTAGGCGCCGGTGCTGACCGCGCCGGCCGGTGCGATGCCGCCGACGGCCTTCGGGTACGGCACCCAGGCGGACCCGTTCCACCGCTGGAGGACGTCGGCGACCTCCCGGTAGGCGCCGGGGTAGCCGCCGGCTGCCGTGTCGTCGGAGCGGGTCGGCAGGATGCCGCCGACGGCGACGGTGGTGGGGCGCAGGTCGGTGCGGGCGGTGTCCCAGGCGATGCCGCCGGTGCCGGCGCTCAGGCCCGCCGCGACGGCGACGGTGAACAGCGGCAGCGAGGCGTCCGGGGCGTCGGGCGCCACGGGCAGGGCCTTCGCCTCGCCCTCGACGATCTCCACGACGGCCTCGTAACGGCCCAGGCCGTCGTGGTCGTGGTCGTACACCCGCAGGACGACCAGGTCGATCCGGCCGTACTGCGGGTTGCCGTCGGTGAAGGTGAGCGTGACCGGTTCGGTGACGGCGACCGGGTAGGCGCCGCGGGCGATCGTCGACTGGATCACCGCCCGCCCCACGCTCATGGTGGCGGACATGGTGCCCGCCGTGCCGGCCAGCCACAGGCCGGTGAGCCGGTACTGGCCGCCCTCGGAGCCCGGCAGCACACCGGAGCGTCCCTTGGCGTCGGTGACCGGGGTGACGGCGCCGACCTGGGTGACCCGGGTGTCCCCGCGGGTCTGGCCGTCGGGGGACAGCCAGGCGGAACGTGCGTTCATGTCGATTCCTTCGGGTGCGGCCGGGTCAGGAGGCGGATTCGTAGGTGCCGTGGATCGACAGCACGTCGCCGCTCGCCCAGGTGAAGGGGAAGCCCTTGTCCCAGATGTCGATGGCGGTCGACCGGCTGTCGCGGAGGCGGACGAGGCCGACGCCGCTCGTGATGCCGAGCGAACCGTTGCCCGGGTAGGACAGGCTCGCGGAGGTGTCGTACGCGATCGCGTGCATCGACCGGAGGTCCAGCTTCCAGGCCGTGGAGACCGGCACGACCGGCAGGGAGAAGGTCCAGTTGCCGTTGGCGTCCTGGGCCGACAGGTTGGTCGTCGAACCGATCTTGAGGTAGATCCGGACGTGTACGGCCGTGCCCGTCTTCAGGTACGAGCCGGCCAGGGTGCCGTTGCCGATGGCGGGCGCGGTGCCGGTGTCGGCGCCCCACTTGGGCGTGTAGTCGGTCCAGGCCGGCACCGGCTGGTACGACACCCAGGTCGAGCCGTTCCACCGCTGGAGCTGTCCGCCGGAGCTGTCGCGGTACTGGCCGGTGTAGCTGGCCGCGGTGACCGTGCCGGCCGGGGCGATCCCGCCCAGCGCGCTCGGGTACGACACCCAGGCGGACCCGTCCCAGCGCTGGAGCGCGCCGCCGGAGTCCCGGTACTGGCCGGGGTAGGCGCCGTTGCCGGTGTCGCCGACGGCCGGCAGGATGCCGCCGATCGCGACGGTGGGCGTGCGCAGGTCCACGGCGTCGTTGTTCCAGTTGATGCCGCCGGCGCCGGCGCTGATCCCGGCCCGGACCCGGACCTGGTAGATCGGCAGCACGATGTCCGGCAGCGCGGGCACCACCGGCTCGGCGGCCGGCGCGCCCTGGATGATCTCGACGGCGGCCCTGGTCTCGCCGAGGTCGTCGTACAGGTCGTCGTAGATCCGCAGGACGACCATGTCGTAGCGGTCCTGGGCCTGGCCGTCGGCGAAGGTGAGGGCGATCGGCTCGGCGAGGGTGACCGGGTAGGCGCCCTGGTTGCCGTCGGCCTGGATGACGGCGCGGCCCTCGTGGACGGTCGCGTTCATGGTGCCCGCGTTGCCCTCCAGCCAGAAGCCCGCGAGGCGGTAGAGGCCGTCGTAGGAGCCGGGCAGGATGCCGGAGCGGACCTCCAGCGGGTTGGCCGGGGTGGTCGCGCCGATCTGGGTCAGGCGGGTGTCCTCGCGGGTCTGGCCGGTCTCGGCCACCCATGAGCTGCGCAGGTTCATCTGCTGGTCTCCTGTGATCTCCGGAAACGGTGGGGAAGGTGAGGGGGCGTCAGGACCTGAGCCATTCGGCCGTGAGGCTGGTGGCGTAGCCGGAGCCGCCGAGGGTGGTGATGGTGGAGCCCGACTGCTGCATCCCGTAGAGGGCGAGCTTGTCGCCGGCCGTCAGCCTGACCAGGCCGCTGCCGCCGATGCTGGTCGCGCCCGGACCGGCGCCGGTCAGCCAGGTGACCCGGGGGACGCCGGCGCCGTTGACGTAGACGCGGGCGCCGCGGTTGCCGGTGGTGGACTCCGTGTACCAGGTGATGGTGGCCGACACCCGCCACCAGCCGGCCCTGGGCACCGTGTAGGTGTTCGAGCCCGACCAGCCGACGGCGTCGTCCACGTCGGTGCTCTGCATGCTGATCTGCGTCCACACGCCGGTGGGCACGGACTGCGCCGTGGTCTGCGAGACGCTGAGCAGCACGGTCGTACGGCCCTCCGCGTACTGCCAGGCCGAGCCGTTCCAGCGCTGGAGCAGTCCGGCGGCGTCCTCGCGGTACTGGCCGACATGGCTGCCGGTGGTGAGCGCGCCGGACGGTGCGATGCCGCCGAGGGCCCGGGGGTAGGCGACCCAGGCCGTGCCGTCCCAGCGCTCCAGGACGCCCGAGTTGTCCCGGTACTGGCCGGCGTACGCGCCGTTGAAGCCGCTCGCCGGGACGATCCCGCCGAGCGCCACCGTCGGGTAGCGCAGGTTGGTGACCGCGCCGGTCCAGTTCACGCCGCCGGAACCGGCGGACGTTCCGACCGGCACCTTGACCAGGTAGAGCGGCAGGGCGCTGCCGTCGGGGCTGGTCGGCGCCACCGGGGTGGCCGAGGGGACGCCCGTGACCAGGCGGACGGCGGCCTCCGTGGCGCCGCTGAGGTCGTGGACGTCGTCCCGGACGACGAGTTCGACGAGGTCGATCCGGTCGTACTGGGCGTCGCCGTCGGTCACCGTCAGGGTCTCCGGCTCGGTCACGGCCACCGGGTAGGCGCCCTGGCCGGTCCGGCCGCCCTGCACGAAGGCGCGGCCGGGGCCGACGGTGAAGGACATCGCCCCGGTGGTACCGGTGAGGGCGAAGCCGCCGGGGACGATGCCGCCCCGGGCCTTGAGCGGGACGTTCTCCGCCACCAGGGCGTTCGGGGTGAGCAGACCGGACAGCGTGACCCGGGTGTCCTCCCGGGTCTGGCCGGTCTCGGTGAGCCAGGCCGCTCGCACGGTCATGGGGTCACCACTCCGCCGCGCGCCAGCGGACGGTCATCCGGGCGCCGGTGTCGTAGGTGTCGGGGCGGAACGCCAGCTGGGCGCGGCCCGGATCGAAGGCGAACAGTTCCTCGGGGCTGCTGTCGGCGGCGGCCGTGTTGCGGCGGGAGGCGGTGCCGTTGAGGGTGACCGTCCCGGCCGCGGTGTCGACGGTGAGCTCGTCGCCGGCGGCGAGCGTGATCTGGTAGCGCAGCCGGCGGGACGAGGAGCGGTCCGTCACGGTCGGGTTGGCGCACGGCCCGGTGAAGGTGACCACCGGGTGGGTGGGCGCGGAGCCGGAGTTCTCGGCGTTGACGTCACCGGTGGAGGCCGCCTGGCCCCAGTACAGCGGCCAGGTCAGCGGCCAGGTCAGACCGCTCTCCGGCTGCGGGGCACCGGTGACGGCGGTCTGCTCGGTGACCGAGTAGCGGCGCGGGTCGGTGGCGTACCACTGCACGGACGCCCGGGAGACGCCCTGCGTGGTGTACGTCCGGTCGGCGGCCAGCACCCGCTGGCTGACCCGGGCCCGCACGGCCAGGGTCTCGCCGTGCAGCCGCACGGCCAGCCAGCGCTCGGCGTCGCCCAGCAGCAGGGCCTGGCGCAGGGCGCGGGTGGCGGTGAGCGAGGAGTCGCTGCCGCTGCCCGCCGGCACGGTCCACACCGTGGCACCGACCTTGCGGGGCTTGGCGTAGCGGGCGCCCGGCCAGGCGCCGTGCGCGGTCGGGTGGTCGGCGTCCGAGGAGTCGTACTCGGGCAGGTCCTCCCAGCCGGTCAGGCCGCCGCGGTCGATCTCGTACGGCGTGCCGGGGCCCAGCAGCAGTCCGGCCCACTGCATCTGCCCGTCGCGGGTGATGAGTGAGCCGGGGGCCACGTCGTCTGTGGATGCGGTTGTGGTCGTCTCGGCCATCGGGCCGTCACCTCACTGTCAGGGGCAGGCGTGGGCGGATGCGAGGAAGAGCAGGTCTTCGGCGGTGGAGCGGGCGCCGGCGCCGCGGGTCTCGTGGAACTCCTTGACGCGGTGGGGGGCCTGGGCCGCGGACACGCGCCGCCTGCGCGCGAGCGCGCGCCGGCGTTCCAGGTCGGTCAGCGGCAGCACCCGGCCCGCCCGCGAGGAGGCGCCCGGGACGGCGACGCCGCCCTCGGCGAGCATCGGGATCTTGTCGATGTCGACGCCGAACTTCTTGCCGAGCAGGCTGAAGCTGAGGCCGTTGAGCTTGTCGATGACCCAGTTGGCGAAGGCGATGAGGCCCTGGATCGGCCCCTTGACCACACCGGCGAACGTCTGGGCGCCCGTGGTGACGAACTGCCCCAGCGCGTTCAGCGTGCGGGAGGTCGCCTCCTTGACCCGGGTGAACATCCGGGGGACGTCCTTCGTGATCCAGGTCAGGGCCGGCTTGATCCGGTCCTTGAACCCCCGCCAGACCGACGACACCTTGCCGCTGAGCGCCCGGGTGTCCCCGGTGGTCAGCGCCTTCAGTACGGCGAACCCGGTGCCGACGAGGGCACCGATGACGGTGAGCGCGGTGGTGATCACGCCCAGGTAGGCGGTGACGTAGATGTTCACCGCGCTCGCGATGGCCTTGAGCAGCGGGGTCATGGCGGTCAGGTAGCCCTCGACGTACTTCAGCACGAGCGTGGCGAGCTGCTCCATCAGCCGCTGCCCGGTCTCCGAGTTCAGCGCCAGGTCGATCAGCCATCCGGCGACCGGGAGGAGCAGGCCGGTGACGAAGCCGATGGGGTTGGCGCGGGTGAGGGCGTTGATGATCAGCATGACGCCGGCGCCTATGGTCATGGCGGTGCCGAAGGTGCCCATGAGGTCGCCGACCAGGCCGGCGACGTCGATGAGGCCGGCGGCCATGGAGAGGATGCCGGCGGCGGCTGACTTGAGATTGCCGAGGGTCTTGGCGGAGCGCTGGGCGTTGCCGCCGACGTCCTTGATGCCGGTGGCGGCGGTGGTGGCGGACTGGCCGGTGCGGGTGACGGAGCGGGCGGCGGCGTCCGCGGACGTCTTGAACGGGCGCAGGGCGGCGCTGCTCCCGGAAGCGGCTGTGCCGATCCGGCCGGCGCCGGTGGCGGCGCCTTTGATCCGGTCGGTGAAGGAACGCAGGGTGCTGTTGCTCTGCACCAGGGCGGATCGGAAGGACTGCAGGACCGGAGCGATGCCGGCGAGCGGGTTGGCCGACAGGCCCCCCGCCGATATCGCGGCGGCACTCATCCGCGCGCCTTCGCCAGGAACATCAGGGCGTCGGCGGTCCGCTGGGGGCTGGTGTCCTCGGCCGCGTAGTAGTGCTCGATGTTCAGCGCGCCGCCGCTCGACCCGCCGGCTCCGGCGAAGGCCGGGCCCTGGGCGGCGGCCCGCTTCAGCAGCCGGTCCAGCTTGCTCAGCGGCAGGACGGCCTCCGCCTCACCGGCCTCGGCGAGGATCGCCGGGACACCGCCGGAGCGGGGCAGGACGACACCACCGGTGGCCAGCATGGGGATCCGCGGCAGGCTGACGCCGAAGGTCTTGCCGCCGACGCCCGGGACCCATCCGGGGATCGACACCTTGATGCCGTTGAGGGCGCCGATCGCGCGGTTGATGATGCCGATGACGCCGTTGATCGGGCCCTTCACCGCGCTCTTGATGCCGTCGAAGGCGCGGCCGGCGATGCCCTTCAGGCCGCCCCAGATGCTGGACAGCTTGTCCTTGACGGCCCGGAAGGCGTTCGGGATGGCGGACTTGACCCAGTTGACGACGGGCGAGATGACGGCCTTGATGCCCTTCCAGACGCTGGAGACGACCGTCTTGATCGCGTTCAGCGCGGTGGTGATGACCTTCTTCCAGATGGCGACGTAGGTCTTGATGACGGTGGCGACGGCCTTCACGACCGCCGAGATCGCCGTCTTGATGCCGCTCCAGACCGACTTGATCAGCTTGGCCGCACTCTTCATGATCGGCCCGATGGCCTTCATCACGGTGCTGATCACGGACTTGATGACGCCGAAGGCGGTCTGCAACACCTTCTGCATGGTCTTCGACTTGGTCGCCATCTCGACGACCTTCTGGATCAGCGGCATGAGCAGGTCCATGAGCATGCCGAAGAAGTTGCCCTTCATCGACTTGTTCATCTTGTCCTGGCCCTTGGCCGCCTTGCTCGCCCCGGACTCGTACTTGCCGAGGTTCTTACCGGCGGTGGAGCCGGTCTTGCCCGCCTTGGAAATGGACTTCTCGGCCTGGTCGGAGGCGGTCTTGAGGTTCTTCAGCTCGTTCCCGGACCCCTGTGCCGCCGTCTTGAGCTGCTTGAGCCGGCCTTCCGTGCTGTCGGCCTTCTGTTTCAGTCCGTCCGTGGCCCGGCCCGCGTCCTGGGCCCTGTCCTTGAAGTCCTTGAACGACGATGACGCTTTGCTCAGAGATCGCACCAAAGACATTTCTCACCAATCCTTGAAGCTGGGGCATGAATTCTTTGGTCAACCGATGGCCGCGACCAGAGCATTGATGCGCGTGTGCAGCTGGTTGAGTTCATCCGCGGCGTTGTGGGCCTGCGGTATGGATCCCGGCGAAGTGGGGACCGACCCCATGCGGCTTCGGACGTCACGTTGAGAGCGTTCGATCTTGGCGACCCGCAGCTCCACGGCCCCGATGCGCTTGTTGGCGTTCTTCATGGAACGCGACAGGCGGTGTTCTATCGAGGAGAACCTGGAGTTCAGCTTCCGCTCGTCCTTCTGCTGAGCGGTCAGGAACTGGCGGTCGTACTGGGTTCTCTTCGTGATGTAGTTGACGAGTTGGAGCGTGAGTCGGTTGACCTTCTCCGTGACATCGAAGATGGCGAAGTCGTACTTGATGAACGTGACGCCTATGAGGCTGCCCGTGAGACCGGACACGAAGCCCATGAACTCAGGCGTCTTGTACCACCTGGTGTCCGGCTTCCAGGCCGACTCGCCGGCCTTCTCGATCTCGTCCGCAATGAGCTTCTTGAGGGACTTTTCGTACTCGGACTCCTCCTTCTTCTTGGCTGCCTGCTCCTTCTTCTTCTCCTCGGTCAGGAAGGCAAGTTCTGTCTTGTCGACCTTCTTCTTGATTTCGCCGTCGAGTCGCTTGTCCTCCTGGGACAGGGTCTCTTTGACTTTCTCTACATCTGCTGGTGTGGCCATGGTGGAAGCCACTCCCTCCTGGTACGATCACGCGAATGGGCATCCAGAGCGGGAAGGTTTCGGGGCGGGGCGAAGCAGGTGGACACCTGCCCATGCGTCATCTACTGGTGATATGCGGAGTGTTCATCCTTTATTGGGGTGCCACACTCCTTATCGAGTTGTTCGACCGGCTGAGTGGGCTGGGAAACTGCGGATACCACCTGGGGCCGGCATGTGAGGGAGGGCGTGGAGCTCTGGCGATCGGAGCCCCGTCGGTGATCCTCGGAATCTCCCTCATCGGATGGCTGCACGGCCTGCGCGGGTGGGTGGGTCCGGTCGCAACGTACGGCGGATTCGCATTCCTGTATGGCTCGGGTGGGTCCGCCGTGGTGTTCGCAGTCAACGTGCCCAACGCCCGAGGGGTGGGCTGGACCGTACTCAACGGGATGGCGGCGATTCTCTTCCTCGGCCTCTTCGTGTTCCTGCTCCGAGGCGTCCTCTCCGGTGCTCGGAACGGTGGCGGATTCACGCAGGCACTGAAAGAGCTGTTCTGGGTCCTGGAAGTGCTTCCGGACTCCAAGAAGCAGCGCAGAAGGCTCGTGCGAGAGCGGGGAATCTCCCCGGAGGCGCTGCGGGCGGGCCGCGTCGTTCCCCGGACGCGGCGTGAGAAGAGGCAATGGACGCTCTTCACGGCGGAGGCTGCGCTGGCGCTGGTCGGCGGCATAGCGGCGGGCCACGCCTTTATCGCGTTCGCTTCCTGAGGTCTGAGGTCTGAGGCCGCCTGACGCTTGAGGTCCGAGGTTGCCTGAGGTGTGAGGGCCGAGGCCCCGGTCGGCGCGGTGGACGGCAAGGGTCCGGACGGGTTTTCGCCGGGTGGCGGTGGCTCGCCCGGGCGGGTCGCGGCTCCGCCCGCCGGGCGATCAGGGTGTGACGCCCCCGGCGTACGGCTGCTACGGCCGGCGCGGACGGGTGGTGGCCCGTCGCGCCTCCGTCAGCGCGTCCGACCAGCCGGCCGCGTAGGCGCGGGACTCCCGGGCGAGCAGTTCCTCGTACACCCGGTCCACCAGGGCCTCGCGGTCGGGGGCCGTGGTGTGCAGGAGGTGGGCGAGGCGGGTGTAGGTGTCGATCGGCTGCTTCGGGGAGTTGCTCGTGCCAGTCGCCATGTCGGCCTGCTTTCCGGTCTGTCCGCTGGGCTGTGGTACAGGTGGCGCCCCTGGGGCGTTCGAAACGTGTGTTCGAACTAGTGTACGAGTAATCCTGTGGTGCCGTTCCGTGTTTGTCGAGGACTCTCCGTCGCATCGCGGGCCGGACCTGCGGCGATACGGGGTGCGGTGGAGGTCGTGTCAGGTAGGTGGAGTAGGATCCGCCCGGTTCTCACGTCGGTGAATAGGGAGTGAACGAGCAGGCCCGGCAGTTGATCTGAGGGGCCGTCGGACGACGGTGGACGGCGACGGGGCGGCCGTCCTCGCGCGGGGGGCGCGATGGGGCAAGGACGAGGGCAGGGCATCACGGGGTGGACGGCGACGCGAGCAACGCGCGACATGATCATGTGATCGATTGGCTCGAACAGGCCTCGGACCTGCCACACCTCATCGCCCGCGTGTCCGAACTCGTGCTCCGTCTCGGCCACGACCCGAGCGACCTCGTCGTCCTGCCCCGCGCCGAGCTCGACCGACGGGAGATGGCCGCCTACAGCGCGGGCTGGGCCGACGTCGTCGCCGAGCAGCTCCCCGCGATCCGGCGCGCGTACGAGGAGCGGATCACCGCCGCCTACCTCCAGGGGCAGGAGGACGCCCGCACCGGCCGCCGGCCGCGCCGGGCCCGCCGGCCCGACGGCGCACCGGGCGGCGAGGTGATCCCGCTGCCGTACGTCCAGTTGCTGCGGCCTCCGAGTGAGGTGACGCGAGTAGAGGAGCGGGGCGAGCGGGAGCGGTCGGTGGCGGACGGGACGCCGGTGCCCCCGCCGCCCTCGCCCCCGCCGCCGTCGCGGGCGGCGGAGGAGGACGACCCGGCCGAGCGGAGCGGTGGCGGGTCGGGTGACTTCCTGCTCTCCGCCCGCGAGGTGCGCGAGAAGCGGCCGACTCCCTCGGAACGGCGTCCGGTGGTCCGCCGCAACGGCCGCCCCAGCGTGCCCCCGCTGGACCGGCCCGGGGAGACCGGGCCGGGAGCCGGCCGGGACAGGGGACGGCGGTCGGAACCCGGTGACCGGTCGTCGGCGGAGCCGCCCGACCTCCCGGGCGTCGGGGGGGACGAACGGCGTCGGCTGTCGGACCGGGCCCGCGCGCTCGCCGACGACCTGGAGGGCCGGGCCGGCGGGCGTCGGCGGGATGAGCAGCCGGGGGCGCCGGGTCCGCGCTGAGCCACCGAGTGCGGTGGGCCGACGCGTGGCCCGGCCGTCCCGGAACCGTCCTGCCGCGTGCGGACCCCCGCCGACTGTGCGCAGGGGCGGGGCGGTCCGGCGATCCGGCTCGTGCGCGGCCCGGAGTCAGCCGAAGAACCGCGCCAGTTGGGCGGCGGACGGCGCCCCGCCCCGGCCGTCGCCCCCGTCGGGGGACCGGTCTCCCGGCGGGGCGTTCGGGTCGGACGGCGTACCGGTGGAGACGTCCGCGTCCCCGTCGTCCGTCCCGTCGCCCGGCCGTGGCACCGGCACCGGAGGCTCCGGCTGGTCCCCGTCCTCGGCGGTGTTGACGCAGGCGAACATCCAGTTGGCCGCCGCCAGATGATCCACGGCTGCGGCCAGCAGATGGTCCGTCACCGACCACTCGGCGGCCTCCCCGTACAGGTCCCGGTTGACGGCACTGTCACGTGGCAGGTGCTTGATGAGCACCGCGAGCCGCCGCGCGGAGAGGCGGTCGCGGTGCCAGTCGAGCAGGTCGATGCCGTAATAGCGGAGCAGGTCCGCTTCGAGGGCCTCGGCGTGTTCGTCGACGAACCCGACGAGGCTCAGCCTTCCCCCAGGCCGAGCCCGGTCTCCTTGCCGTAGGCCTCCAGGATGGCGGCGATGTCCTGCATGGTGATCTCGTGCTGGGCGAAGCGGGCGAACTGGTCCTCGCCCATCAGCAGGCCGAGCAGTCCGTCGACGTCGTTGTCGTCGAGCTCGCGCAGGGCGCGGGCGGTGGCGCGGGTCAGCTCGGTGGGCAGCGTGAAGGTGTCGCCGTCGAGCTCGAACGACCAGGTGCGGCCGAGGGCTTCGAGGCGCTGGGCGCGGGCGGCGTTGACGTCGAAACGGGCCATGGTGATGCGTGCTCCTTGGAGTCCGGGAAGCCTGCTGGGAAGCCTGGGGAAAAGAGGGGGTGGGGCCCGGGGCGGGGTGGGGCCGGGTGGGCCCCGCCCCGCCCCGGTGGGTCAGGACGCGGCGTACGAGGCGTCCTTCATCACGAAGCTGGCGAGCGACGAGCCGTCGGTGGCCGCCATCGCCGTGAAGGTGATGCCGAGCTGGGCCGGCGACTTGCGGGCCAGCTTGATGTCGTCCGCCGCCGTGACCTGGCCGCGCGGGATGCCGAAGCGGTAGGTCACACCGGCGCTGTCGCCGGCCCGGACGTCCGTGAACTCCAGGCCGAGGGCGCGCACGTCGGCGTACGGGCGGTCGGCGATGTCGTACTTGTAGACGCCCGTGGAGCCGGTGACGGCCTCGACGGCGCCGCCGCCCATGAAGAACGGCAGCGTGTCCTCGTTGAACTGGAGCAGCGAGAACTTCAGGGTCAGGTCGCGGTCCGAGTACACGAAGTGCACCGGGCTGACGGCCTGCCACACGTCGACCGGCTCCAGCTTGTCCTTCTTGCTGAAGGTGACGCCCTCGCCGTTGGTGAAGCCGAGGTCCTTCCAGCCGGTCGCCCAGTCGGTGGACGGGTCGGTGGAGAAGGTCGTCGGGATCTCGGTGTCGGCGGTGGCGACGTAGAGCCGGCCGACTCCGGCGATGCGGATCTCGGAGGAGTTGGTGCCTGCCATGGTGGGTCTCCTTGTAGAGGGGTGGTGCCTGGGGGTGGGGTGCCGTCCCGGAGGGCTCCGGGTACGGCGAAGGCCCCGCCGGGACGGCGGGGCCTTCGGTCTGTGGGGCGGGTCCGCTCGGGCGAGCCGGGCCCGGACGCGTCAGTAGACGTCCAGGTACACCTTGTGCACGCTCACGTAGCGGTTGGCCGCGGAGTAGAGGTAGTCGGGCAGCCAGCGCGGGCCGTCCTCCTCGACCACCTCGGTGATGAGGTTGGTGCCGTACCGGTTGCCGGCGGCGGCCATCAGCGCGCGGCGGGCCGCGTTGGCCAGGACGTGCGCGGCCTGCTTGGTCGGTCCGTACACCTCCATCTCGATCAGTGGCTGGTCGACGTGGAGTTCGCCGACCCAGGCGCCGCCGCGCCGGTTGACGAGCACGGCGGCGGCCGTGCCGTCGAAGCTCTCGGGCGGTTCCACGGCGACGAGCGCCGTGGACAGGGCCGAGTCGGCCTCCAGGATGTCGACGACCAGGGCCTCGACGTCCGGGAAGGCGCTCGGTGGGGTGGGTGTGGTCATGTGCCGGGTCACCTCGCCGGGAAGAAGGGGAAGGCCGCCGGGCGGGCGCCGCGAGAGGGGCGGGGGAGGACGCGGCGCCTCGGCCCGGCGTACGGCGACGGGTGCGGCCCGCGTCGCGGGCACAGCTCCGCCGCTGCACCAACTGTGACAGACGAGCGTGCGCGCACGCAACTAAATCGGCGTGGCAGTTGCGCGGGGAGGTGCCGGAGGGGCGGAAGTGCAGGTGGGGGAGGTGGGGAGTGGCGGGTGGGGAGTGGCGGTCGGGGAGGTGGGGAGTGGGGTGTGCGGGGTGGGGAGGTGGGGCGTGCGTCGGAGAGCTGGGAGGAAGTCACGCTCTTGGTGCTGTGGTGCTGTGGTGCTGTGGTGCTGTGGTGCTGTGGTGCTGTGGTGCTGTGGTGCTGTGGTGCTGTGGTGCTGTGGTGCTGTGGTGCTGTGGTGCTGT